>CAYMXF010000312.1:1747-4259 GCA_964393935.1 uncultured Planctomycetaceae bacterium | reverse complement strand
GGTCCATCCCTTTGGGTCCGACTTTCAGCAACAGGTCCACCGTCCGCGCGATCACTAAAAGAAAATCGTTCATCGCATCGAGCCGATCGAGGTACGCGCGGGCCTCCGCCGACTTGGCCCCCTTGGTCGCCGACATCTCCTTGGCGGCCAGCTCTTGGCAGCGGCGGATCGTCTCGACGATCGGTTCGACCTCGCGGCGCTTGCGCTGGCGGATGATCGTCTCGAACATCTGCCAGACGTCGGTCAGCGCGGTGAAATATTCCTTTCGATCGCCGCGAATGTGGTTGCGCTGGATGAGCCCCCAATCCACGAGCGAGCGAAGGTTCATCGAGGCGTTGCCGCGCGAGACCTGCAAGAGTTCCATCACGTCGTCCGTGCAGACCGGCCCGGTCGAGACGTAGAGCAGGGCGTGAATCTCCGCCATGGTGCGGTTGATCCCCCAATAGCTGGACATCTCGCCCCAGCGGCGGATGAACATGGCCTGCGACTCTTCCAGCCGCCGCGTGGGCCGGGCCGCGGGCCGAGCCTCCGGCCGTTCCTGCGTCCGAGCGGTCATGCGAACACCTCCTGATAGAACTTTCAATTGTCTCTGAAACAAGTATATCATCAAAAAACGAAGAAAGCAACCGGCGGCGCTTCGCCGCACCGAGATGGCCATCGAGAACGAACGAAGCCCCCCGATTGCAATCGGGGGGCTTCCTAATTGCGGCGTTGATGGGTTAAGCGGTGGGGGCGGCGCGGGCGCCGGCCGTTACGCCACGGGCGTCTTCTTCGCCCGCTCGGCGGTGGAAGGATCAGGCGGTGAAGAAGCGGGCGGCGAATCCGGGTGCAGCGGCGCGGAGCGAATCAACCCGGACAGCGACTCGACGGTCAGTTCGGCCTCCGCCTCGTGGCCCTTCTTGCTCAGGTTGTGCCGCCACTCGTAAACGCCCCAAATGACCAGGGCCAGAATCAAGACGCCGACGACGCCGGCGGCCCCAAGCCGAGCGCCTTCGAGAATCGCTTCGAGATGCTTGCTGAACCGGGCCCCAACCCAGACCCAGACCGGCACGGAGATCAGCGCCGCGACGCCGTCGATTAGCAAGAACTTCCAGTAGGGCACGCGAAACACGCCGGCGATCAAAAACACCACCGCCCGGATGCCGGGCATAAACCGCGCCGCGAAGATAACCTTCGCGCCGTGGTTCACGTACAACCGCCGGGCCTTCTCGATGAGCCACGGCTTCGCGATCCGCCGCAGCCAGCGGTGTTCGACGACGTGATCGCCGTAGCGCCGGCCCATGGAAAAAAGCAGAGAGTCGCCGACCATCACGCCGATCAGGCCGGCCGCGATCATCAGCCATAAATCCGCGCGGCCCTTGTAGACGAGCCAGCCCGCGGCGACGAGCGGGATGTCCTCGGGAAGCGGAATGCCGAGCCCGGCCGCGATCAAGATCAGGAAGAGGCCGAAATACGACCACTTCGCTAGAAAGACTACAACAAAGCCATCCACGTTCGGCTCCGGCGATTATCGACGATCGCGTGGGTACCGGGAGTTTCAATTCCGCTGGTCACTCGCGGCCCTTTGCCAGTGACTTGGGAGCGCTGGTAAAAATATCTTGTGCCAGCGCCGCTTCCGCCTTGGCCCGTACCGTCGGATCGGAATCTGACCGCAACAATTCCAACCAATTCTTCCGATGAGGACCGCCGACGGCGGTGACGTAGCCCACGAGCCAGGTTCTCCGTTCCGCCGAAAGGCCTGCCAATCGCCCTCGCATTTGCCGCAACCCCGGCTCGCCGAGGGCGAATAATCCGGCGCAAACTTCGTCAATGACCGCTTCGACGACGAGTCCCGTATCCGCGCCTTCCAGACACTTGCCTAATACATCAGCGGCATGTTCGGGCGGCTGAAGGCCGGCCAGCGCATGGACCGCCGCGGCTGAGACGCCCTCGCGACCGTCGCGTCGAAGCTCGAACAACGCCTTTTCAATTTTATGATTCTGGAGAAATGCTCGGGAGATATCGATCGCCGCGCAAAGCTGCCGCTCCGACCTCGCCCCCGCTAATGTTCGCCGCAGTTCCGGCAACACGTGCTCGGCGAGCTTCGGGCGTTCTTTGAGTTGAGCGGACCGTTCGTCGAGCTCCTCCTGGGTGCGATTTTCGAGGGAGTCGATGAACGTGCGGACCTTCGCCTTCAACTCGTAGCGACTATAGCCCTTGTAAACCAGTACGACGCCGGAGCCGACGATCGAGACCGTCAGCAGACACGCGGATGCAGAGACGAGCAAGTGCCCCCACACGCCCCCCGACTTGCCGACGATGCCGGTTCGATCCTCCCGCCTATTGGCCAACTCGTTGCTCTCCATCAGGATCCGACGATCCCGAAATAGCATCAGGCGGATTCTTGGGATACGCCCAGCATTCCGACCAGTCGATCGAAGTCTTCCAAGCTGTAGTATTCTAACGTCAGCCGTCCCGTATGCCGCTTCCTCCCCTCTTTGATGGCGACGCGCCTCCCCAGCACCCGCGTCAG
>CAYMXF010000312.1:0-1647 GCA_964393935.1 uncultured Planctomycetaceae bacterium | reverse complement strand
GAAACGAGAGAGGCCAATCCACGACCTAATCGACGGACTTCCTTGGACATTTGACCCTCCATGGCTTGGATGACCTGGTTGATTTCAGTGAGCGGATACTATCTGTCGAGCGATTTGGTTTCAAGTCGGGATCGCGTTGTTCCACGTGGAACGTTTTCGGTATTAAATGTCAAGACTAACGGACAAGTCATAAATGACTGCCGCATGAATGTTCGGTACTGGTACAGTTTGATCCGAAGAACACAGCCAAGGGCGGCTGTGCCACATCAAACTGTACCAGTACCGAATGTTCCACGTGGAACATTCTATAATACGCAATTGTTGAATATAATTAGACTCGTTTTATAATATTTAGACTTACTTTCTAGCGGTATCGTTTGGGACGGATCACGGTCGATATCCCGTCAGGATTACGACGGATTTTGCTCGAACGCGGGCCGTCCCTTGGGCCTCGCCGAAACCGTCCAAGGATCGTCCAGTACAAAGTGAGAGAAACGTAGCCCTTGTTGATCGCCGACCTGCATTCCATCGCCCGACGACTTCGGCGGATGAGATTCCGACCGTCCGCACGCTCGATCGCGGCTCGTTCCAGCGGTCCGACCGAGCGGCGGATTCGGCCCGGCGTTGTCTGGCTGGGAATCGCTTTCGTGCTCGCGGCGGTTCTCAACGCCGCGTGTAACGATCCCTACTCGCAGCGGAGGATCGCACGGCGATGGGCCCACTGCAACGAAACGGCCACCGACATTTACGATCGCGAGGTCGACGGCGTGCGCCGCCTCGACGAGGCCAACGATACGTTCAAGAAGTGGTGGCAGAGCGACACGGACCGATTTAATCGCCGAGTCCCCACCATCGGAGATTATTTTTGGTAAGCCATTTTAAGTGTCACTATAGTGGCACTCCTCGCGCCGATCTTCATCGAAAATAGTTCGTTGAAATCCTCGATAAACCCGCGGGCAGGCTTGCCCGGGGCTTTTGTGGCACAGGCTCTTAGCCTGTGTTCGCGTATTTTTCGCCCGGCGCCACCCCTGACATTGCGGCGAATTCCGGCTTTTTTTAAGGAAAATCGCCGCCTCGGCGATGCATCGCGACTGGACGATCCGCGTGATTTGATCTATGATCCCGCCGCGTCGACTCCGGAGGCGGTCCATGATCCAGTGCAGTGAATGCGAGTTCTTCGAGCGGGGGCCCAACGGTCAGCTCACCTTCAAGTGCGACCCCTTCAGCACGATTAAAGAGCCGGAATGCCTCATCAAATGGCAACTCCTCCGCACCGCCGAACTCGGCCAAAAAATGGACCGGATGATCGCGGCCTACGAAGCGACGCTGGCCATCTACAAGCGACTCCAGCCGCTCCAGGAAAAGATGTTCCGCCACATGGAGCGGGAGATCGACGAGGTCGAAGAGGGCGATTCGTGGAAGCACGACGAGGAGGAAGAAGATAGCGAACCCGACGAGGGCGAAGATCGGGGAAAACTCCCGTAGACGGCTTCGTCATGAGGCATACGGCCGATCGCTTGAGCCGCTCTTCATCGTAGTTTTACTAGCCCGCCGACGGACGTGCTGAGAGCGAACGTCCTGCCACTACAATTCTCCCGCGACGGGGCGGGTTAGAGTAGTGGTATAGTTTGAATCTCAGACCAGCAA
>CAYMXF010000311.1:0-4262 GCA_964393935.1 uncultured Planctomycetaceae bacterium | reverse complement strand
CCTTGTTTCCGACCCGCAGTGCCTGAGTTGCGGCGGCGACCTTAATAGCGACCTCGCCGTGAACAGCTTGGACATCCAGGAGTTCGTGAATTGCTCCAGCGGAGGCAGCTTGATCCTGCGCACGTGCGGCTGCGCCGATGAAGACTTTAACGGCGTCATCGACCAGGCCGACATTGACACCTTCGTCAACGATGTGATCAACGAGACGGTGCCGTCCTGCTAGGCGTACACGCCCGCCACCGGCTCGAACGCCGGCGAGGAAGTGAAGGGGTGCTTCAAGACCAATTAAGATCGCGTAGCGAATCTGATCGCAGGCGCGGCGCAATGATTCGGATCGTCACCCCGTTTCAACGGGGTTCCCGCGCAGCGGCTATTAGCCCAGTCCTTTAGGGCTGGGCATTGGGTGCCGTATGACACCCCCACCCCCCCCCCGCCCGCGGAGCGGGCGGGGGGAGGGGGGTGGGGGTGATGGTGCGTCGTCTCGTCGACCAGGGCTAAAGCCCTGGCCTAATAGCCCTACGGAAAAGGCCGTTGAAACGGCCTGGGAATCGCCATCGCCTCGCGCCACAGGCGCAGTTCACCGCGGAGGGTCCGCACGTCGCTGATCAGTTCGTTTTGGCCGTCGTCAGCCATCACCGGTCTCCTGCATCATAGCAGTTTGGATTTCAGGGCCTGAAAAATCAAATGGGTCGCAACGGCATCATGGCTTGCGTCGTGGAGCTTCGATGCATCGAGCCGGATTCCAAGTCGTTGCAGGCAAACAGGAATGGAGTATTGCAATCCTCTTACACGCTCCGATAAGACGCGATCAGAATACGTTCGATGTGATTCCTGAGGCGTCTTTCGACGGCCTATTTGCCAACCCTTATAGAGCGCGGCCGTATCGATATAGTCTTCGTCGGCCGGCATGATGCCGCCCAGCCTACGGCACTCCGTCCGGAGAAACTGTAAATCAAACCGGTGAACGTTGTGCCCTACGCATGTCGGGGATTCCTTCATCGCCGCAAGAAGTCGGTCGAGACTGTCCTTCGGCGAGTTTCCATCACGGGCTGTTTTTTCAAAAGAGATGTGGTGCCGGATTTCCGCATCGGGATCAATCGGCACCTGTTGGTTGACCAGCCAGCAAGTAGTTTCGACGATTTGGTTTCCGACGACGCGACAAATTCCCACCTGGATGATTCGGCAACTCGCGGGGCTGAGCCCCGCGGTTTCGAAGTCGAACACGAGATAGGAATCGATTCGATACATCGCGCTGGTCCTGTTCGGTTCGATGACGTTTTCCGTTTTCCACCCCGTTTCAACGGGGTTCCCGCGCAGCGGCTATTAGCCCAGTTCTTTAGGGCTGGGCGGGTTGGTGCCGCAACCATGACACCCCACCCTCTCCCGCCCGCCGTCAGTCAGGCGGGAGAGTGTGGGGGTTGGGTTGCGTCGCTTCGTAGACCTGGGCTAAAGCCCTGGCCTAATGGCCCTGCGGGGAAGGCCGTTGAAACGGCCTAATAGATCGGGAAGACATCAAGAGATCAGTATATCCACCTTGTTCTCGCTGATAGGTTACCTCATAGTATTCATGCTGCGCTCATCACCAAGCGTCACGAAGACATCCCGGCTTGAACACACCGAAAAGCGTTAGCAGGGTGCATAGAGCGATGATTCCGAAGGCTACCTGAAGGCCGAGGTGCTTCTCACTTGGCGGCTGGCCTCGATTGAAATCCTTCACTGATTGAGAAACTGCCCTGCCTCCGTTCCAAACAAACGCCACGAATCCTCCGATCACAATGGCCCCGAGCGCGACCGCGAAAATCAACGTATAGACATAAAACGGCCATTCATACCAACTCATGAGAATGTTGCTCCAAAAGCGTGTCTCCCCATGGTACGGACGTTATATCAACGGCACCGTATTTCACCAGATATGGATGGAACATACACGTCGAGCCAATTCCGAGGAACACAATCATCCACTAGCTCCTCATCGTGATGTCGAATTCGAACGAAACCCTCGTTGGCGTCGTTCAAAATGGCTACCCTTTCACCTGCCCTTAGCTGGCCACCGATTGTTGCGATGGATCGCTTAAGCACAGCGCGTTTTTGGTTCATTTGTTGCAGCTCCATGTCACGTTAATTCTAACCAAGGTCGACCGGGACTAAAGCTCTGGCCTAATTTTCCTGTGGGGAAGGCCGTTGGAACGGCTTGAATACGTTATCGATCATCAGTCTGACAAAAACCCCGAACTTGTGTCCGGAGTTCTGATTTGCTCCATCGAAGTTATTTCTTCACCTCAAACTCCGCGTCGATGACGGCGTCATCCTACTTACCGGAAGGCGCAGCGCCGGGACCCCGGCCTTCAGTGCCCGGCCCACACGGTTCGAAATGCACGACGCGGTCTCCAAGTTCCGCCTCCCGCTCCTTGGCCCAGAGGTACAACTTGTGGAGATCGAAATCGCACTCGGCGGCGATTTGTCGGCGGGCTTCACGAACTCGCTGGACGACGGGATCATCTTGTGTCATGGCTCCTCCTCCGTAAACAGCATGTCCGGCGTCGCGATGATCGGAACCGGGAGACCCAACTCCGCGTTCACCGTTCGCACATGCTGCGTCTTATTAGCATTGGCAAGATGCCGGCAATTCCAAGTCAACAAAAATGACATTCCATAAAACGACGCTGCCGCAAGATGATAGGCGTCTCCCGCATCCTCGACCGGCATCAGTTTTCTCTTGACGTAGACGGAAGCGATCGATTCGATTTCAGACGTCACGCCCAAAACCGGCAAGCCCTCAAGCAAACGCAGGGCTTCCGCCTTGCCGGGATAATCGCCGCGTTGCAGCTCTCCACTTGTGAAGACAGATGAGTACAAATCGTAACGTGCTCGCTCGTTTGCCCACCACCTTCGCGTGCTTTCACGGCGGGCGACCATTTCGGGCTCGGTCCGCACTTCGTAATAGAAGCTCGGGATCGTGGTTTCGATGTAAACGCTGCGTTTCATCAGGCCCCATTATATCCAAGCTGCCAACAATTGGTTACATAAGGAAGGCCCCGGGCTCATCACGCGGGGCCTTCCTTTCATCCGGGATATTTACTTCTTCACCTCAAACTCCGCATCGATTACGTCGTCGTCTTTTTTGCCGGACGGCGACGGGCCGGGACCGGGCGGTTCGCCGGGGCCGGGGCCTGCACGACCGGGCGAGACGCCCGGGCCACCCCCGCCGGCTTTGGCGGCTTCTTCGTAGATGATCTTGCCGATCGCCTGGCTCGCGGTCATCACGTTGTCGATCGCCTTCTTGATCGCCGGGCCGTCGTCGCTCTTCATGCGGTCCTTCAGGTTGCTGACCGCCAACTCGACCTTGCCGCGTTCGTCGGCCGGGACCTTGTCGCCGTGCTCCTTGAGCGTCTTTTCGGTCTGGTAGACGACCTGATCGGCCTGGTTCTTCGCGTCGATCAACTCGCGCTTCTTCTTGTCGTCCTCGGCGTGGGACTCGGCCTCCTTGCGCATCTTCTCGACTTCCGCCTCGGACAGGCCGCTGGAGCCCTCGATGCGAATCTTCTGTTCCTTGCCGGTGCCGAGGTCCTTGGCCGAGACGTGCAGGATGCCGTTGGCGTCGATGTCGAAGGTGACTTCGATCTGCGGGATGCCGCGCGGGGCCGGCGGGATGCCCGCGAGGTTGAAGCGGCCGAGCGTGCGGTTATCGACGGCCATCTGCCGCTCGCCCTGGAGGACGTGGATCGTCACCTCGCTCTGGCTGTCGGCGGCGGTCGAATAGACCTCCTTCTTGCTCGTGGGGATGGTCGTGTTGCGCGGGATCATCGTGGTCATGACGCCGCCGAGCGTCTCGACGCCCAGCGAGAGCGGCGTGACGTCGAGCACGAGGATGTCCTTGACGTCGCCGCCGATGATGCCGGCCTGAATGGCCGCGCCGACGCCGACGGCCTCGTCCGGGTTGACGCTCTTGTTCGGCTCCTTGCCGAAGATTTCCTGGCACAGCCGCTGCACGGCGGGCGTGCGCGTCGAGCCGCCGACCAGAACGCACTCGCCGATGTCCTTGGGCGACAGCTTCGCGTCGGACAGGGCCTTGAGCACCGGCCCGCGGCAGCGCTCGGTGAGCTTCTCGGTGATCTGCTCGAACTTCGCGCGGGTGATCGTCTGGTTGAGGTGCTTGGGACCGCTCGCATCGGCGGTGATGAAGGGCAGGTTGATGGTGGTCTCCATCGACGTGGACAGCTCGCACTTGGCCTTCTCACAGCCCTCCTTGAGGCGCTGATGGG
>CAYMXF010000310.1:1173-4290 GCA_964393935.1 uncultured Planctomycetaceae bacterium | reverse complement strand
TCGGGGAGATATTTCGACGACAGTCCGCGATTCTTCGGCGACCACGTCCTGCCGCCGTCGTCCGTTCGGAACACACCGGCGGCTGAAATGGCGACGAAGATGCGCCCGGCATTTTTCGGGTCCTGAATGACCGTGTGCAGACCCATGCCGCCGGCGCCAGGCTGCCACCGCGTGCCGGACTCGTGACCGCGCAGACCGGACAACTCGTGCCAAGTCTTGCCGCCGTCGGTCGTGCGGAAAATCGCGGCATCCTCTACACCCGCATAGACGGTGTCTGGGTCGGTCAGCGATGGTTCGAGGTGCCAGACGCGCTTGAACTCCCACGGGCGCTGCGAGCCGTCGTACCACTGGTGCGTGGTCAGCGGTTTGCCGCTCTCGGCGGACGTATCGTACACGAATTTGTTGCTTTCGCCCTTGGGCGTGCCGTCGGGCATGGTCGTCGGCTCGCCGGGAGGCGTGCCGGGCTGCTCCCAGGTTTTTCCGCCGTCGTTGGAGCGTTGGATGATCTGCCCAAACCAGCCGCTGGTCTGCGAGGCATATAGACGGTTCTGGTCAACGGGCGAACCCTTGACATGATAAATCTCCCAACCTGCAAAGTGTGGGCCGTTGATACCCCATCGCTGGCGCTTGGCATCAGACGTCAAGACGAACGCCCCTTTTTTCGTGCCGACCAGTAGGCGTATCGCGCTCATAGCTTACTCCTCAATCATTGAAGGCCGGCCCGGGATACGGCCGTAGGTTTCACGACGACGCTGCCATTGTGACGATTTCCCGAACTACATTAGTATCATAACATCGTCGAAAAACAAAACGTACCGGGAACTGTCACCCCCCCAAGGAGTAGAGCACGTGATTTACCATGACGTGACCGCCACGGTCGGCAAGACGCCGATGGTTGAACTCGCACGCCTGGCAAAAGGTCTGCCCGGGCGCATCGTCGCCAAGCTGGAAATGCGAAATCCGTGCGGGAGCGTGAAGGATCGCGTCGGCGTCGCGCTGATCGAAGATGCGGAGCGCCGCGGCGCGCTGCGCCCCGGCATGACGCTCGTCGAAGCCACCGGCGGCAACACCGGCATCGGCCTCGCGCTGGCCGCTGCGATCCGGGGTTACCGGCTCATCCTCACCATGCCCGAATCGATGTCGAAGGAACGCGTCGCCTTGCTGCGGCACCTCGGCGCGGAAGTCGTGCTCACCCCCGGCATCCTCATGGGCGACGCCGTCGCGCGGGCCGCGCAGCTCGTCAAGGAAATCTCCAACGCCGTCATGCTCGACCAGTTCAAAAACCGCGCGAACCCGGAGGTGCACAAGCGAACCACGGCCGTGGAAATCTGGGATGACACCCAGGGCGGCGTCGACGTCTTCGTCGCCGGCGTCGGCACCGGCGGGACCATCACCGGAGTCGGCGAAGCATTGAAAGAGCGAAAGCCCGGCGTGCGCATCGTCGCCGTCGAGCCCGCCGGCGCGGCGGTCCTCTCCGGCAAGCCCGTGGGCAACCACCAAATGCCCGGCATCGGCGTCGGTTTCATCCCCGAGGTCCTGAACCGCGCCATGCTCGACGAAGTCATTGCCGTGACCGACGAGGACGCCTTCACGTGTACCCGTCGGCTCGCGCGCGAAGAAGGCATCGTGGCCGGCGTCTCATCCGGCGCCGCGCTCCACGCCGCCCTCGCCATCGCCGCGCGCAAGGACGCCGCCGGCAAAATGATCGTCGTGCTCCTGCCCGACACCGGCGAGCGCTACATCACCACGGCCCTGTTCGCGCAAGACGCGTAGGGTGGGCCGTGCCCACCACTCTTCCATCACGACCTATCGCCGCATAATCTCTCGTCATGTTGATCCGCCTCAAAAAAGATGCACGGGCCCCGGTGCGCACCTGCATCCGCGACGACGGAAGCCTGACCTACGCCAAGATGCCCTACGGCGGCTTCTTCCCGCGACACGACCTCATGCACTACGCCGTCGAATCGACGCTTGGCTACCGCGAGGCGTTCTTCGGCCTCATCGCCGCCGGTTGGGCGATCGAGTCATTTGCAGAGCCCGGCGTCTCGAAGCGGCTGCCGCTGGAAGCCAAGCACACCGAGTTCCTCGTCGAGCAACTCGAACGCGAACACCGCTTCGGCGAACGTTCCACCGCCGAGGAATTCAACGCCACCATCGCGGTATCGACCCGCCAAGGCGGTTCGCCTCCGCCGCGGCCCATCCGTCAGGAGGAACTCGACACGATCCGCTCGCGCTACGAGGAGTTACTGGCCCAATACACCGCCCTCGCCGATGGCGAGCATTTGGAAATTGAATGGAAGGACTGACACCCGAAGATGGGAATAAAAAGTTAGCAAGCAGGTCGTGACCTTCCCACGAATCGTGGGGAAGATCATAACGATGCCGCATGTTGGATCTCTCGAAACAACACAGGCCCCAAACTACGGCAACTCGTTCGGATTCGGACCCATCGCCACGAGCAGGACGACCCGGCCCGCCGACCGGTTTTCCACACCGTGCGTTTCGCCAGGCGCGGCGTACGCCAGCTCGCCGGGTCCGATCGTCTCGCAGCGCTCGCCGATGGTGATCGCCGCCTGGCCCTCGACGACGTAGTAGAACTTCGTCGCCCCCGCGTGGGCGTGCAGCTTTTGGCCCTGCCCCGGCTCAAGGCAGTACACGTCGCAGAACATCTGCGGCGTCTGGAAGAGGTTGACCTTCTGCATCTTGCCCCGAGCGAACCGCTGTTGCCGAGATGTATCGATAAAGCTCATGGCGGCATTGTACCGGCGATGAAGTTGAAACGGCGTCCGTCCGATCGGCGAGTAAAACTCGTCCTACAACACTGGCCACAGGTCACTAAACACTGGTCACTGGCCTTGGCGGCCCGCCCTGCCGATGAAGGTAGAGGGGATGTGCGATTTGGGCCCCCACCGACCGGAGCGAGGGCGATGCCGGCCAACCTTGCCGCTGCACTATGCTTGGCGACCTTCGCGCCCGTCGACAAGGGCGCGGTGCCCGACCCCATCGCGTGGCAGGCGGCGCTGGATCGCGCCGGCTTTTCCCCCGGCCTGATCGACGGCGGAATGGGAACGAAGACGCAGATCGCGCTGGAAGCGTTTCAATCCTTTGCCGAGCTGA
>CAYMXF010000310.1:0-1073 GCA_964393935.1 uncultured Planctomycetaceae bacterium | reverse complement strand
CTCGACGGCTTCGGGATTCACGGCACGCCCGAGCCGGAGATGATCGGCAAAACCGGTTCGCACGGCTGCTTTCGGTTGACGAATTGGAACGCCGTGCGGCTGGGCGATATGGTCCGCGTGGGCACGCCGGTGCGCTTCACGGATTCAGCGCCGGCAGTGGCGGAACGTACGCCTCCACCCGCGCGATCGCGTCCGAAACGTCGATGAGCGCCGCGCGGACGTCCTCGGGGGTCGCCTGATCCAGCCGAACCGCATCACCGACGTGAAACGGCCCGATGGACTCGCGGCAAAGTTGTTCGCAGATCCCCCCGCACGAAAGCGCCTCCCCGATGTCCCTGGCGATTGCCCGGATGTAGGTCCCGCGGCCGCAGGTGATGTCGAGCTTGAGGATCGGCCAAGCGTACTCCTCGATTGCGATTTGATAGATGGTGATCGGCCGCGGCTTCAGCAGCTTGGCCTTCCCCTGCTTGGCCAGCTTATAGCTGAGCACGCCGCCGACGCGCATCGCGCTGAAGACCGGCGGCGTCTGCTCGATCTCGCCGACCATCCCACGCACGACCGCCGCGACCGCCTCGCGCGAAGCCGGCGTCGCCCCCTCCACCGGCACCGCCGCTCGCTCGGTGTCAAACGTCTCGTTCGTCACACCCAGGCGGATCGTCGTGCGATACCGTTTGGGCAACTCCATGAGCCGCTCGACCAGCCGCGTCCCCTTCCCGATGCACGCGAGCAGCACCCCGTCGGCGAAGGGATCAAGTGTGCCGGCGTGGCCCACCTTGCGAAGGCCGAAGATCGGCCGCAGGCGATAGACGTAATTCGCGGAACTCTTGCCCACGGGCTTATAGAGATTCACGATGCCGGCGGCGTCGCTGGATTTTTCAAAGGGAGGTTGTGCCACTTCGCCACGTTCCTCGGGTGCCGACAATCGACGGGGAGCGTACTATAATGGCCGCTCATGTTCAGAGCCGCGAGTGCAAAGGAGCGTTGACTGGTATTCGATCATCGCGCGACGCTCCCTGACGGTCGCGGCTCTGATCGAGGACGCCTTCGATAGATGCAACCCATGCAAGACCACG
>CAYMXF010000309.1:0-4292 GCA_964393935.1 uncultured Planctomycetaceae bacterium | reverse complement strand
CCACGGTCCAGGCCCATCTCGGCGAGCCCTTCGCCGACAGCTCCGCCCTGCCGACCTATCTGCTCAGCCGCCTGACCCGGCAACACGTCACCGTCGCTCTTAGCGGCGACGGGGCGGACGAACTCTTCGCCGGCTACAACCGCTACGCCGCCGCGACGCTGATCGAACGCTTCGGTTGGTTCGCGCGGACGCCGCTCTACGCGCCGACTCGTGCGATCCTCGAACGACTGCCCGCCAAGCGCGAGCGGCGGATCGGCGCGATCGTCAGCCAACTCAAGCGGGCCATCCGCTCGATGGATAAGCGCCTACCGCATCGCCACGCGAACTGGATGCGCACGTCCGACGATCGGACGCTCGCCCGGCTGATGCATAATCCCGCGCAAGCCCCCGCGATCATCGAAGACATCGTGCAACTACTCTGGAGCTATCGTCCCACTCCCTCTCCCTTCAAGGGAGAGGGCCGGGGTGAGGGTCCGAATACCAACGACCTCAATTCCCACTTGGCCGTCGAATGGCAGTTGTCACTCCCCGACGACATGCTCACCAAGATCGACCTCATGTCGATGGCCCACGGTCTCGAAGTCCGCTCCCCCTTCCTGGATTACCGCGTCGTCGACCAAGTTTTTCCCATGCCGTGGCAATGGAAGCTCAGCAGCTGGAAAAAGAAGCACCTGCTCGTCGAGGCGTTCAAGGGTGACTTGCCGCCGATGCTCCACCACCGGCCCAAGAAAGGCTTCGAGGTCCCCGTCGGCGTCTGGCTCCGCGGCCCGCTCTACAAGATGGCCCGCGACCTGATCGCCAACGACCGCTGCCTGTTCGGCCCACTGCTTTCGCGCGAAGGAGCCCAACAAACCCTCGACGACCACGCCGCTGGCCGCGCCGACCACAACTTCTGCCTATGGGCGCTCGTCTCGCTACTCGCCTGGCAACAACAGCACGCCCCGACCGTGCAAGTCGCGGCAACGGCTCCCCATGCGACTTCTTAAGGCGAAGTTTGGCATCGCTAAGTCCGCCGCGATCGGCGTCGCATGACGACGAACCCCGCTATCATCAGCGGCATCATCGTCGCGGCGCCGCCGCCGCAAAGTCCGCAGACCTCCGCGGCCGGAATAGTGCCCGGGTCCTGACCCGGCTCGACGTTGTCGGGATTATTCTGGGCCAGCGGCGGGGCGTCGTAGCGGAGCAGGCGGCTGTTATTGCGGTCGCCGGCGTAGAGATTGCCTTTGGCGTCGAACGCCACGCCGCCGACATCGTTCAGGCCGTCCGCCGAACTCTGCCCGACCGGCGCGCCTTTGTTAATGTCGCCGGTCGTGAAGTCGCCGAGCTGCCCGAAGACGCGGTCGGCGGTCTGGTCGTTGATCGGATCGGCGAATTCAAGAATGCGATTGTTGGTCGAATCCGCCACAAAGAGATTGTGACCGACCGGGTCGATCGCGCAGCCGACGGGCACGTTCATGGTGTTCGCCGAGATTAGTCCGCCCTTGTTGGGATCGTCCGTCGTGAAGTCCCCAAGCTGCCCGAAGACGCGTGAGGCGGACATGTCGGGAGTCAGCGGGGCGAGAAAAAGTAGCACGCGATTGTTCTGGTTGTCCGCGACGTACATATTGCCGTTCGCGTCGAAACAGCACGTCTCCGGACGGTTGAGCGTGTTCGCGGCGGGGTTTCCGCCCCGGTTCGCGGCGCCGCTGTTCACATCCGGCTGGCCGAACGCCAGATCGGCGGTCGTATCTCCGCCCCCGGCCGGCGTGTTAAAACGAAGGACACGGCTATTGAAGAGGTCGGTCACATATAAGTTGTCGGAGCCATCGACCGCGACGCCCTCGGCATTGCCGATGTTGTCCGCCGTCGGGACGATACCTTGAGTTTTTGTGATGAAGCTGCCGGCCTGGCCGAAGACCTGCACGGCGTTCATGCCGTTGGAATAGGGCGGGTCAAAGCGGAGGACGCGGTTGTTACCATAGTCCGCGACATAGACGCGGCCCGCCGAATCCACGACCACGCTGCGCGGTTCGCAGAGCGTGTTAATGGCGGGGGGATCGAGAACGTTGGCGCTGCGATTACACAGGTTGCTGTCAAAGCCGGCTTGGCCGAGCACCAAATCGGCCGCCTGGCCGTTCGTAAAAGACGCCGGGCTGGGCCACGAAAGCACGCGGCTGTTGGAGGTGTCGGCGGCGAAAAGCCTGCCGGACACGGGGTCGATGGCCAGGCCGCGATTCCCGTTGAGCGTGGAGGCCGTCGCCGTCGCGCCGCCTTGGTTGGCCAGAATGCCGGTGAAATCCGTCTGCCCCAGCACGGCGTCGGCGGTGGTATTCTCCGGGGCGGCCGGGGCCCTCGCTGCTACGAAGGCGATGCAAAGTACAGGAATCAGACAGTGAATCGAATTGGGACGGTTTGTCATGGGAAGGATCCTTCTTCGCGAGGTGTTTTTGCCGAACATACGATACAGAAATCCCCCCGAACACCGGGGGACCGCTTCTGCACAGCAGTAGGGAATTATCCAATCGCGACCGGGAAAAGGCAAATCTGGGCGGCGCACCCCGCCCCCTTTGATTCAAGCTCCTATTCCGAGGCATTAGCTCGGCTTCGTCGGCGGATAGATCGGCAGAAAGGCGAAGGCGACCGCCGCGACGATCAACAGGAAGGCGACCCAGTGGTTCCAGCGGGGCGTCTCGTGCAGATAAAGAAAGCAGAATCAAGCGAAAACCAGGATGGAGATCACCTCCAGCATGATCTTGAGCTGCGTCGCCGTGAAGCGGCCATGCCCCCAACGGTTGGCCGGCACCTGGAGGCAGTATTCAAAGAAAGCGATGAGCCAACTAACCAGGACGACCTTCCACAACGCGGAGGATTTGTATCTGAGTTGACCGTACCAGGCGATGGTCATGAAGAGGTTGGAGGCGGTGAGAAGGAGGATGGTGGGCATGGTCGGCGGAGTCCTTTTCCGGGTGCAGCTCGGTCAGATTCCGAACGATATGTTGATCGCACAAGTGAGGGCGTGGGCTTGAAAAACGGTGGACAGTGATGCCCAGTCGCGGGCCGCTGACTGTTCAGCATCCACCTTCGCGGGGGGACGCACCCTGCGAAACGATGGCGTCACCTTCAACCGCTGGAGCTGAGTTGGCGACGCTTCGGTCCCCGCCGTCGCTGCTTCGATAGCGTCCGCTCCAGAGAGGGCGTTAATAAAATGGGCCGAAAGAAGTCGGCTGGATAAAGATAGTCTTCCTCAGATTCATCAATCACCCGGAGCCAGCCGTCGGACTCGGCATCGTGGTCGGGGAGAGTACGATAGACCTTTCGTAATTCGAGTGACGCGGGGTAGTCGTCGTTGCAGACGCATATTACCCAGCGTGGACGGCTTTTGTGATTCTTCGCCATCAGGACCAATCCAGTAATTGTTTCACCCTGATCTCGCGCCGGCCGATGCCATGCACTTCATACCAGTGTAGCTCCGCCTTCGGATTCTGCCATTATTCTGTCGGATCAAAGCGACGCCCTTCAGCTTGCGCCACCGCTTCCCTCCATACATTCGGTGCAATCGTAGGATGTCGCGAATCGAGTTCTTGATTGCAATCGCCTCAACGGATTCGATCTCGCCGAGTATTTCGAATCTCATGGTCCCACCGATTTAATGCGAGACCACGGTCAACGGCAGACTCCCATCCGCCCTCGGCAAAGGGTCCGGCGGTTTGATCGAGACGGTGCCGCCTCGCAATGTCGCCTCGCCGCGTTCGACGCGGGCGGCGAACGCCACGGATTCCTCGTAGAGCGCTTCGAGCATGTCCGCCTCGCTGACGGTCCGCTTCTGTTCGCCTTGGACGTAGATGATGCCCTTGCCCTTGCCGGCAAAGACCGCCACGTCGGCGCCTTCCGCCTCGCCGGGGCCGTTGACCACGCAGCCCATGACCGCGACCTTCACCGGCGTCTTGATCGTCGCCAGCCGCTGCCGCACCTCCTGCACCAACTTGATCAGGTCGATCTCGATCCGCCCGCACGTCGGGCAGGCGATCAGCTCCGGCTCGACGCGGGCCCTCAGCCCCAGGCAGCTCAGCATTTCCTTGGCGTCCTCGACTTCCAACACCGGATCGCTCGCGTAGCTGATCCGCACGGTGTCGCCGATCCCGTTGGACAGGAGCGTACCCAGCGCGACGACGCTGCGGATGCAGCCCGTCTCCTTCGGCCCCGCGTGGGTCACGCCCAGGTGCAGCGGGAAGTCGAATCGCTCGCTGATCGCCGTGTACGCCTTGATGCAAATCCGCGGGTCGATGGACTTGGCGGAGATGACCACGTCGGCG
>CAYMXF010000308.1:0-4293 GCA_964393935.1 uncultured Planctomycetaceae bacterium | reverse complement strand
CTCTCGCGGGCGCTCTTCGCCACCGACGCCAGCATCTACCAGATCATCCCTGACGGCGTCGTGTTCCCTCGAACCGTCGAAGACATTCAGGCAGCGGTGCGAGCCTGCGCCAAGCACGGCGTCCCGCTGACCGCGCGCGGCGCAGGCACCGGTCTGGCCGGCGGAGCGGTCAATCGCGGGCTCATCCTCGACTGCTCGCGCTACATGAACCACATCCTGTTGATTGACCCGGCGTCGCGGATGGCCGTCGTCGAGCCCGGCGTCGTGCTCGATGATCTCAATACAGCGGCGGCTCCCTACGGCCTGCACTTCGCGCCGGACGTGGCCACCAGCAGCCGCGCGACGATCGGCGGCATGATCGCCAACAACTCCTGCGGCGCGCACTCGGTTATCTACGGCCGGACGGTGGATCACGTCGTCGCCTTGGACGTCGTACTGGCGGATGGGTCGCGACAGAAATGGGGGCCAATGAAGAATGACGAATTACAAATGACGAAAGGGGGCGACCCCGCTTTCGTGATTCGTAATTCGTCATTCGTAATTCAGCACAGCCCCCTCGGCCGCCAATGCGAACAACTTCTATCGAGCATCGCACTCGAATACGCCCCCGACATCGCCGCTCGTTTCCCCAAAGTCATGCGGCGTAACGGCGGCTACGCGCTCGATCGCTTGCGAGAAAAAAGCGGCCGGATCAACGTCGAGACGATCCTCTGCGGCAGCGAAGGGACGCTCGCCGTCGTCGTCGGCGCGGTCCTAAAGCTGACGCCGCTTCCCAAGCACAGGGGCCTCGTCGCAGCGCACTTCGCGGACTTGCTTGCGTCATTAGAGGCCACGCCGATCGCCCTGACGCACAAGCCCGCCGCCGTCGAACTGCTCGACAAAACCATCCTCGACGCGGCGCGAGATCATCCCGCACAGAAGCGAAAGCCCTGGCTCGTCGAGGGCGACCCCCGCGGCCTGCTCATCATCGAACTCTACGACGATGATGCCGCGGCGCTCCAGCGTCGATTGCAGGCGGTCGCCGCCGACCTCAAGGCCCGCTCGATGGGCTACGCCTGGCCTATCTATGTAGACGATGCACGCCAGGCCGCCCTCTGGGACATCCGCAAGAGCGGGCTCGGCCTGCTCATGTCCCGCCCCGGCCATCGACAGGCCTACGACTTCGTCGAGGACACGGCCGTCGATCCCGCGCGGCTCCGCGACTACATCGCACGGTTCATGAAGGTGCTCGACGAGGAAGGCGTCGAGGAAGCCAGCTACTACGCGCACGCCAGCGTTGGGTGCCTTCATGTCAAGCCGGTGCTCAATCTCCGGCGGGCCGGCGACGTGCGGAAGATGCACCGGATCGCCGATCGGATCAGCTCGCTCGCCCTGGAGTTCGGCGGCACGATGACCGGCGAGCACGGTGATGGCATTCTGCGATCGTGCTGGCTGGCGAAGATGTACGGCCCGCGGATCATGGAGGCGTTCCGCAAAATCAAAACGACCTTCGACCCCCAGGGCATCCTGAACCCCGGCAAGATCGTCGCCCCGTTGCCGATGCTGGAGAATCTGCGGTTTGATGTGGGTGAAGCCTCCGCGTGTTCGGACCCTCACCCCGGCCCTCTCCCTAGGAGGGAGAGGGAGGTGGGCGCGACCACCCTCGATTTCTCCCTCTACGGCGGAATATCCGGCCTTGCCGAGATGTGCAGCGGCGTCGGACAGTGTCGCCAAAAACTCGTCGGGACGATGTGTCCCTCTTACATGGCTACCGGCGACGAACGCCATACGACGCGCGGCCGCGCCAACGCATTGCGGCTCGCGCTCTCCAACCAGGGGCTCCTCGACGGCCTGTCTGACCCGGCCCTCGACGAAGTGATGGACCTGTGCCTGTCGTGCAAGGCGTGCAAGACGGAATGCCCGACCGGCGTGGACATGGCCAAGCTCAAGGCCGAGTGGCTCTCGCACCGTAACCGCCGCCGAGGTACGCCGCTCCGCAGTCGGCTCGTCGCGGCGACGCCGGCACTGGCCGCATGGGGCAGCCGGCTCGCGCCATGGAGCAACTGGCTGGCCCAATCGAAGCCCGCGCGTTGGCTAATGGACGTTTTGTTCAACATCGACCGCCGCATCCCGCCGCCGAAGTTCGCTCGGCAAACGTTTCGGCAGTGGTTCCAATCCGCAATCCGCAGTCCGCAATCCGCAATTCCTCAGCCTAAGACCGTCTACTTCGTCGACACCTGGACGAATTACTTCACGCCGCAGGTCGGCATCGCCGCGGTTCGCGTGCTCGAATCGCTCGGCTACGAAGTGATCGTGCCCCCGACGGTCTGCTGCGGACGCCCGGCGATCAGCAAAGGAATGCTCGATGTCGCCAAGCGTCTTTCCGAACGGAATGCCTCAATCCTCGCCCCCTACGTCGAATCTAGCATCCCGATCGTCGGCACCGAGCCGAGCTGCATCCTGACCTTCGCCGACGAATTCCCCCAACTCGTCCGCACCGACGCCGCGCGTCGGATCGGTGAACGGGCAATGATGATTGAATCGTTCCTGGCCAACCGGCTCGACCTAATTCGGAATGCGGAATGCGGAATGCGGAACGCAGAGAGCATGGCCCATTCCGCATTCCGCGTTCCGCATTCCGCATTGCTCTACCACGCCCATTGCCACCAAAAGGCCCTGGTCGGCACAGGGGATGCCATGAAATTGCTCCACGCCGTCTTCGGCGACGGCGCGAAAGAGATCAACAGCGGCTGCTGCGGCATGGCCGGCTCCTTCGGCCATGAGCGAGAGCATTACGACGATTCAAAGGCCATCGGCGAAGAGCGGCTCTTCCCGGCGGTGCGCGACCGCGGCGCGGCTTCCATCGCCGTCTCCGGCTTCAGTTGCCGCCACCAGATCGAGCACCACACCGGCGCACCCGTCCGGCATCTGGTGGAATATCTCGCCGATGCGTTGACGACGACGACGAATCCAACCCGCGTGGTGCAAGAGCCAGTATGATTGCCCCTGAAATGAACGTCGTTCTTCGCGTTGGTCGGCTTGTGTCGTTGCTGCTTCTTGGGGCTGTCATCTTGTTGACGGCTCCGATCTCGGCACAGGCCCAAACGTCCCAACCCTCGATCCAGGATCAGGTCCTCAACAACCTCCGCCAATCGCCGGTCGGCGAACACACGCTCGACGCCCTCAATCTACCCGAAGACTACCTGCGGCGGGTGGCGGACCGGATACTTCGCAACTCCTACGAACAACAATTTCGTATCGTCGTGCCCGATGGGGCGAGCGCGACCTCCGCGCCGTCGGCCGCGAACCCACCGCCGATCGCGGGGCTTGAGAACATCGCCGTGCCGTCCGCATCGATCTGGCCCCCGCTCGTCGGTGCGGCGATGGCCGTCTGCGCCGTGGCGGCGCTCGTCATTGCCATCCAGGCCCTGAAGGCGCGCCGATGAAAAGTCATTGTGCCGTCACATTCCCTCCCCTTACGAAGGGGAGGGTCAGGGTGGGGTTCATCGCGGCAGCCCTGGGTATTATTCCCCTTACACCCTTCAGCGATTCACCGGCGCAGCCGCCCTCCCCATCGACCGCCGACGTTCGCATCATCGCGCCGATCCTGCCGAGCGACGTCCTCGCCTATCGCCAGAATCTCACCGAAGCGAGGCCGCCGCTGCACGGTTGGCGCGCGCCGATTCTGGAAAGCGCGGTGATGAAATGGCCGTTCGACGAACCTGCCGCGGATGCACCCATCGAGATCCGAAAAGCCGCGAACCTTGTCGCCCAACGCCTCGCGCGCGACGGCCTCCTCGCCACGCTCGCCCAGGCCATCGAAGCGATCGGCCCGGCGAAGTTCGGAAAGGACGCCGCCGCGGACGCCGAAATTCTTCGCGCCGTCGGGCTGCCGGTCGATCTCCTGGCATTTTTCAAAATCAGCGCCACGAATGACGGCGATGCGTCCGCCATCATCCGACACGTCGCGGAACGACTCGCAACCGGGCAATCGGCTGACGCCCTTCGCGGCGAACTATCCGCCGCGGCCTTTCGATTCACCCCGAGCCGCGCGGACTTTCGCATCGCCACGGAGAGCGGCGAGAACGACATCGGCCTCGTCCGCGTGCAACTGGCCCGCGGAGAATACTGGCGCGGCATCGGCGACGGCGGCGCGCTCGACATCATCCGCCAACTCGCCGCCGCGCTGCCCAAGGCGAAGTTCCTCGTCAGCACCGAGCGCGATCAAGTTGGTCGATTCATCGGACTCACCCGACTCTGGCCGGGCTTCCGCCTGGAGCGGATGACGGTCGTCGCCGAGCCGCTCACCGTCGG
>CAYMXF010000307.1:0-4307 GCA_964393935.1 uncultured Planctomycetaceae bacterium | reverse complement strand
TCGCCCTCGGCGGCAGCCTCAGCCTCGTCATCGCCATGGCCTCGATGATCGGCGGGCTCGATCGGGAAATCGCCCGATGGTTGGACGACGTCCTCGTCTTCGATCTGACCCTCCAAACAAACGACATGTCCTCGACGGCATACCCGACCAGCAGCTTTCCCGTGCAACTCCTCGATGAAGTTCGTCGCGACCCCGAATGCGCCGAAGCGTATGGCGTCCGTTCTCGTCTCGTGCCCTTTCGCGGCGACGAGATCATGCTCATCACCTACGACACCGCCTCCGTGCAAAAAGGCCGCATCGAGCGAGGCCGATCGAAGAACCCCCCCGCCGACCTGGCCCGCGCCGCCGCGCTCCAGGCCGGCAAGGTCGAAATCTCCGCCAACCTCGCGCGGATTCGCGGCCTAACCCGAGGCGACCGTCTCACTCTCGATACGCCCCAAGGCCCCCGATCCTTCGAGATCGAAAGCGTCCAGACCGATTACACCTGGTTCCGCGGCTGCGTCTTCATGGACCTAGCGGTCTATCGCTTGCTCTGGAACGACACATCGCTCTCCTATCTCGACATCCGTATCCGCCCGGGTGCCCCATCCCGTGCCGAAGGCCGGGGTGGGGGACAGAAGCCCTCTACGGAGCAACAAGCAACGACGGACGACATCGCGCGCTACCAAGCGAAGCTGACCACCCGCTTGAGCAACAAGTACGGCCTCTTCGTCTATCGCCTCGATCAGCTCACCGACTTCGCACGACGCTTCTCGCGCGAGTGGTTCGCGATGGCGAATATGCAACTGCTCCTCTCCGTCATCGTCGGCGGCGTCGGCGTCGCCAACACGCTCCTCGTCTCCCTGCTCACCCAGTCCCGCCAGATCGGCCTGCTCCGCGCCATCGGCGCCTCGGCTCGGCAGATTCAGCAATTGCTCGCCGTCGAGGCCGCGCTGCTCGGCGCCATCGGCGGACTCGCGGGCTGCGTCATCGGTCTGGCCACCGCGCGGTTCCTCGTCGCCCCCATGACCATCAAGGCCTCGGGGCTCGTCCTCCCAATCATCATCCCTTACCAGGCGATGGCCTACGCCGGATTGGCCGCGGTGGTCATCGCACTCGGGGCGGCGATCCTCCCGCTCCGCGCCGCCCGGCGAATCGACGTCATCCAAGCGATCGGATACGAGTAGGCATGAAACTTCAGAACACGAAACGCATACACGCTTGCTTCTTCGCTGCCGCCCTCCTCACCGTGACCGGCTGCGGCGCCCGGCCCATCCGCCTCAATGTCGATCCCAAAGTCGAGCGGCCGGACAAATCGGTCGTCCTCTTCTTTGTCGACGGCATGGACCGCAATCGCCTGAACGACATGCTCGCCAAAGGCCGGCTCCCCAACATCCAGCGCCTCTTCGTCGACGGCGGCGTCCGCGTCGATCACGCCGTCACCAGCATTCCCGCCATGACCTACCCCAACACCGTCAGCCTCCTGACCGGCCGCTTCCCCGGTCACCACGGCATCGTCGGTAACCAATGGTTCGATCGACGATATCTCGCCTCAACGGATTACATCCGCCCGACCATGTACAAATCCGGCAACTTCGATTTTCGTTTCCCGACGATCTATGAAATGATGCGCGACCTCTTCACCATCAACGTTCAATGTCACACCCATCGCGGCGCAACCATCGCCCAAACCAACACGGTCCTTACCGGCCTCGCCTGGTCTGTCGGACTTTTCCTGAACATCGATCAACTCGCGGGCGGCTCGCTCGAAGAAGTGGGCGAATATGTCAACCGCGTGGGACGTTGGCCGAGCTTGCTGACGTTCTACTTTCCCGGCGTCGACGAGATCGGCCACCGCAACGGCTCCGATTCCAAGATGTATGACGAAGCCCTCGAAAACGTGGACCATCAGATCAAGCGCGTCACCGACGCCCTGGAGAAAAACGGGCTGCTCGAGCGCGCCACCCTGGTCCTCGTCGCCGACCACAGCCTTCCCCCGGTCCACGATCTGAAATCCTTCGATCTGGTCGATTGGCTCCGCAAAGAGCGCGGCCTCCGCGTCCATCACAGCGTCTATTTCGCCCCGGATTATCCCTCCGCATGTGAATACTTTCAAAACATAGACGCCGTCGTCATCGATGGCTCCTTCCGGCGGCTCTACGTCCATTTGAAAGGATCGCACGGCTGGACCCGGCCCGTCACTCCCGACGACGTTCAACGACTCCTGACGGGAGACGGGCACGAGCCGTTCTCGCCCATTTGGGAATTACCGTGTATCGAGATGGTCTGCACGTCGCCGACGCCCGGCGCCGTCCGTATTTTTTCGCGCCGGGGCGCCGCAACCATCGAGCGAAAAATAGACAACGCCGTGGCGACGTACCGAATTCTTCCCTCCGCCGCCGGTCTCGGTCGAAGATCCGCTGTGTCCGAAGGACCTCGCCTGGGCGGGGCGGACGACCCGCTCGGATTTGCCGGCGATCCCGCGCTCGACGCCTTCGCAAAGGCCGGCTGGCACACCTCGCGCGAATGGCTCGCCGCCACCGCCGCCTCGTCGCACCCCGACTTCGTGCCGCAGATCGTCGAATTCTTCGATTCCCCGCGCGCCGGCGACGTCGTCGTCTTCGCATCGTCGAATGGAGTTTTCGCCGGTCACAACCGCGGCGAACACGGCTCCTGCTTGCCCGAGGACATGCTCATCCCCATGTACTTCGCCGGCCCCGGATTGCCCAAGGGCGCGGCGATTTCCCACGCCCGGCTGGTCGACGTCGTCCCGACGCTGCTCGATCTGCTCGGCGAAGGCGACCGTATCGGCAAATACCAGTTGGACGGCGAAAACCTCGCCCCACAACTCCGCTCCGCAAGCCCCAATTGAACTCCCCTCTTTTTTCGACGTTTTGACTTTTCGACGTTTCGACTTTTCGATTCCTCCCCATGAACTCCCTCATCCGGCTCCTCGTCCGCCTCGCCTTCTACCCCACGCTCTGGGTCAATCGCCTGATGTGCGCGTTAGGCTACTGGCATCAGTCCGACTGGGTGGACGATGGGGTCGTCATCGGCTCGCTGCCCTCGGCGACCGACCTGCGCCGCCTTTCCGCCCAAGGCGTCGGCGCCGTCGTGAACCTGTGCGAAGAGTTCCCCGGCGACGCGCGAACGCTCGCCGCCTGCGGCCTGACCCAACTCCGCCTGCCCACGTTGGACTACCACTGCCCGAGCGAGGAAGACCTGCTGCGCGGCGTGCAGTTCATCCGCGACCAAATCGCCGCCGGTCACAAGGTCTTCGTCCACTGCAAAGCCGGCCGAGGCCGCAGCGCGATTCTCGTGCTCTGTTATCTAATGGCCTCGCGCAACGTCTCCGCCCCCGAAGCCGTGACGATTCTGAAATCCCGCCGCCGCCAACTCGCCCACAACCTCGACCGCCATCCGGCAATCCAACACATCGAAGCGCGATTACGCGGAAGCTAGCGCCGTGTCTCGGTTGAATAGACGGGTTCTGGGGTGGCACGGTCTGACCGCAAAGCGGGCAGGCCGTGTTGGAGACGCCAACCACGGCTCGCCCAATCGAGTCGCCGTGGCGACCTGGCTGCTGCCAGACCGTGCCACCCGATCGCTGGCTTGCGCCGCGCGGCTCGGACGGGGCGATTAATCCGCGGGGGCCGGGGGTTGGTCGGGAGGGTCGGGGGTTAAGCGCGAGGCGGGCTCGTCTCGGGCCATGTTTCGCTTTGTTCGGGCGATGAGACGGGCGAGGCGGAGGATGTCGTTGTCACCGGCGGCCTTGTCGAGTTCGCGGCGACCGTCAAATCCCTGGGTTTGCAGGTCGAAGCGCTTTCTCGATAGCTCGATCGAACAGGCCATTCGGTAGGTTTCCATCAGGCGGCGGAGGACGAGGACGTCGACCTGGTCGTCGAGGGCGTTGTCGAGCAAGCGCGAGGCGAGGATGCGGGGGAGGAGACCGGCGGGGTCTTCCTTTTCGTCGAGGGTGCGGGTCATTTCGAAGAGGGCGGCGAAGCGCTTTATTTTTCGGGCCCAGTAGTAGAAGGCGGTGTAGCTCACGCCCTTGTCGTCGAGGGCGAAGAAGTCGAAGACCTCGCGGAGGGTCGGAGGGTGACGGTTGATGAGGGCCTGGACGATTTGTTTTCGGAAACCGGGCTCGATCTTGGTTTGGATGGAGGAGCGGCTTTCCATCTTGTCGATGGCTTCGCAGAGTTCGATGATGGTGTCGGGCATGGTCCGGCTCCTTGAATAATTCAAGAAAAAAAGAGGGTGGCTGAATTAGGCTGAATTTTGTGAATTTTCGGCGATAGCGGCGTGAAAACGCGGGTGGGGTTGGG
>CAYMXF010000306.1:0-4311 GCA_964393935.1 uncultured Planctomycetaceae bacterium | reverse complement strand
CGCAACAAGCTGCCGCTCTCCCTCTCCGCCGCCGTTTATGAATCGCTCATCGCCGCGATCGCCCTCGACGGCGGCCTCGAGCCCGTCACCGATTTCATCCTCAAGCACATGGTCGCCCAGATCGACGCGGCCGTCGCCAGCGAGCACCAAAACAACTACAAATCGCAGCTCCAGCAATACGCCCAGCGAACCAGCGGCGCGACGCCCGCCTACGAATTGCTCGACGAGAAAGGCCCCGACCACAGCAAATGTTTCGAAGTCGCCGTCAACATCGCCGGCCGCCGCTACACCAGCGCCTGGGGCCCCAGCAAAAAAGACGCCGAACAACGCGCCGCCTACAACGCCCTCGTGGACTTGTCGCTTATTCCTTCTTCACCCCCGGCCGCATGATCCGATCCATGTGCTCCGTCAGCCGATTCTTCGCCGCCAGATAGACCTGTAAATCGTCCTTATCCACCTTCGGCATCGCCGCCACTTGCCGGTAGTATTGCAAGGCCCGCGCATAATCCCCCGCCAGCTCGCACGTCACGCCCAGCGCAAAGACCGTCTCGTCCTTCTTTGGATCGTCCGCATGCGCCGCCTCGAACAGCCGGACCGCCGCCGCATAGTCATCCGCCCGCAGCGCCCGCACCGCCGCCTCGCCCTCCTTCCCGCGCCCGACCAACTCGTACGTATACGCCGCTCGCGTCGGCGCCATCATCCCCACGAACTCGCGGCACGCCTGCTCGACCAGCTCCCCGATGAAATGATCCACTGGGTCCAGGTCCGACTCGTCGACGCAGCCGCCGAATAAAAAGTTCGGGCTCTTCTTGTCTTTCTTCTGAAACACCGGCGGCGAAAACTGCACCACGCCCGCCCCGTTCGTCGCATCGATCAGGCTGAACGAACATTGCACCGTCAGGTTCCGGCTGATCTCCTCCACCTCCCGGCTCGGTAGGCCGATCCCGCCCGGCATCGGACCACCCGGCCCGCGCTGCCGCCGATACGGATTGTCGTACGGTCCCCGCGTCCCGCCGTGCGGCGGTCGGTACTGCACGTCGCGCCGTCTCGGCTGCGCCAGGTTCTCCATCGTCCCGCCCAAGACCCCCGTCCAATCGATCGACGACTTCACCGTCCGCTTCGTATCGATGTGGATATTGATCTTGCTCTCAATGAGCCCTTGCACGGCCAGAAGCTTGCCAGCGCGCATGGCCGCGTCGCCCTCCACGATTCCAGCTAGTTGCAAATCCTGCTCGGCGAGAATCTGCTTGGTCGCCCGACGTTGAACGACCGTGAGCCCCGCCGGCCCGCCCTCCGAATCGCCCTGAATCATCGCCTCGATCATGTCCGCGGCGATCGTGGACCACTTCTTCTCCCGCGCGTTGCCCTTGACCCCGTCGATGCTCTCGACGCCCGCATCGATGACCGCGACCGTCTTGATGTTCGGCGGCAGCGACCGGCTCGGCGCGAGCAAGTACGACACAGTGACAACTTGTTTCTCCTTGGCCGATGCCGGCAAACCCGCATTCACGCCAAGAAAGCTCAAAACAATCCCCAAGCACCGTAGGAACCTCGTACAACGTTTCGATCGAATCACGGAAGACTCCTTCCTCCAGCAACTAGGACAGTCTACAAGACCCCAACTCTGCATCTATGTTAGCCCACCGCCCCCAAGCGGCCAATCCGCCGCCCCGCCCCGGTCTTCTGCTTTTTTTGACGTTTTGACTTTTTGACTTTTCGGCGTTTTGGCGTTTTGGCGTTTCGGTGATACGATCCCATCAATGAAACTCCTAAGCCCAATGCGGCTCGCAACAGCCCTGATCGTCGCAAGCGTTGTCGTCGTTGGTTGCGTACGCCCCTACCGCGCAGCCATCTCCTCCGAGGATTCCAACGAACGAATCCTCGCCATCAAGGACGCCGGCCAGGCCAAGGACGTCCAGGCCGTCCCCCTCCTCGTCGATCGCCTGGAAGACGAGGATGACGCCGTCCGCTTCTTCGCCATCATCGCCCTGGAAAAGATCACCGGCCGCCGCCTCGGCTACGACTATTCGCAACCCAGCCGCGAGCGCGCCCCCTCCATCGTTCGCTGGCGGGAGTACGTCAGAAAGGGCGACTTCGCCGCCGCCCAGCCGACCCCTGCCAAAAGCTCATCGTCCGACGCATCAAGCACTCAGGACGGCATTGCCGCCGGACCCTAACGAACCGATATTAAACGCATGGACGAATCCAACTCCGTCGAACTCAACATCACCTCTAACGCCCGCAGTCTGCCCGTCGTCCGCGGCGCCGTCGAGAAGATGGCCCGCCTCGAAGGCTTCGGCGAGATGGACGCCCACGCCCTTATGCTGGCCATCGACGAGGCCCTCGCCAACGTCATCAAGCACGGGTACGATGGCGACCCGAATCAGCCCATCACCATCACGCTCGAGCCGGTTCGCTCGGCCGACGGGCGATCGGGCATCTCCGTAATGGTGCGAGACCAGGGCCGCCAAGTGGACCCCGAGACGATCCGCAGCCGCGAACTGACGGACATCCGCCCCGGCGGGCTCGGCGTGCATATCATCCAGTCGGTCATGGATGAATACGATTACAGTTGCCCGCCCGATGGCGGCATGCTCCTGAAAATGGTCAAATACATCGGGCCAAGCCCGGTCGCAGCGGCTGGCCCATCCGATGGCGCGAAATCTGGGGGATGATGAAAGTGTGGCACCGGCATCTTGCCGGTGTAAGTATTGTGGCATTCGCCGCGGCGGGTGACCATTCGAGCGGGAAGAGGTTTTTTCGATGGCGGATACCACAAGCAGCCTGGTCAAAGACGTCCGAAAGACCGACGACGCGACGGTCGTCGTGCTCAGCGGCGACGTGGACCTTCACCACTCCCCCGCCCTGCACGCCGCCCTGGTGCAGGTCGCCGGCGACCGGCCCAAGCGCCTCATGCTCGACCTGACCGCCGTCCCCTACATCGACTCCTCCGGCATCGGCACCTTCGTCGAGGTCTTCCGCCGCGTCAACGGCTACAAAGGCAAGATGGTCTTCTTCGGCCTCTCCGACCGCGTCCGCAGCGTCTTTGAAATCACCAAGCTGGACAAGTTTTTCACCATCTGCCAATCCGAAGCCGACGCCGTCCGCGCGTAGCGTGTGGCACCGGCATCTTGCCGGTGAACGTAGGGTGGGCCATGCCCACCGACTGTGGCGGCTCTTAGCCGGTGACAGATTTTGTGGCACCGGCTTCCAGCCGGTGATGTAGGGCGGGCTCAGCCCGCCGTCGCAACAAACCCATGAGCGACGCCCCTCAAACCAGCAAAACCCCCGTCCAAGACGCCCTCGTCCGCGCCGTCGAAGTTGTCGGCGAAGGCGCCAAAAACCAGGTGCAAAAATCCCGCGGCCTCGTCGAGTTCATCGGCGGTCTCGGCTACCTCCTCGCCGACACGCTCAACTGGCTCTTCCTCGCCGGCGTCAAGCGCGAGGTCCCCCTCGGCGGTCGCAACGTCCTGTCGCAGATGGTCCGCGTCGGCGTTCGCAGCATCCCCATCGTCGCTCTCGTGCAGGTCTTCATCGGCATGATCCTGGCCTTTCAGATGGCCCCGACCATGAAGCAGTACGGCCAGATTCAGCAAATCGCCACGATCGTCGCCATCGCCATGACCCGCGAACTGGGCCCGCTCATCTCCGGCATCGTCCTCTCCGGCTTCGCCGGCGCCAGCATCGCCGCCGAACTCGGCACCATGGTCGAAGGCGAGGAGATCAAGGCCCTCCGCGCCTGCGCCCTCAACCCCATCCGCTTCCTCGTCCTGCCGCGCTTCCTGGCGACCGTCTTGATGCTGACCATGCTCACCGTCATCGCCGACGTCGTCGGCGTGTTTGGCGGTCTTATCGTCGGGACTCAGATTCTCGGCATCGACTTCGGCGTCTACCTAACGACGACGCGCGTCGCGATCCTGCCCCGCGACTTCCTCTCCGGCGTCGCCAAGGGCCCGCTCTTCGGCCTGCTCATCTCCATGATCGCCTGCTACGAAGGTCTCAACGTCACCGGCGGCGCCGAAGGCGTCGGCCGCGCCACCACCAACACCGTCGTCAAGTGCATCGTCGCATTGATCACCGCCGACGTGATCGCCACCAGCCTGCTCTACGCCTTCGGATTGTAAAAACCAGCCCGAAGCGCCAGCGAGGAACTCCGCACTCGCCCGAAGGGCGCACGACAGTTGCCCGGCGGCTTCAGCCCCTGGGACGCGGAGCGCGTTCTCTGAAATCTCAAATCTCAAATCTGAAATTATCCCCCGTTTCGACTTTCGACGATTTGCCGGGGTGAAGCCATGCCGACAGAGACGGACG
>CAYMXF010000305.1:0-4313 GCA_964393935.1 uncultured Planctomycetaceae bacterium | reverse complement strand
AGCCCGGCGACGATCTGACGAGCGAGTTCTTCGTCGACTTCGACGACGTTTTCGGGGAGCGCGTCAACGACGCCGTGGTGTACGCCTACGCGTATCTCGACGCCGCGGCGGCCACGGACGCGAAGCTCGCCTTGGGCAGCGACGACGGCGTGGTCGTCTGGCTCAACGGCAAAGAAGTCCATCGCAACAACGTCGGCCGCGCGTATTCCTCCCGTTCCGATATCGTCCCCGTGCATCTCAAGGAGGGCCGCAATACGCTTCTGCTCAAGGTCTATCAGGGCGGAGGCGACGGCGGCTTCTGCGTTCGCGTCGAGGATGAAAAAGGCAAGCCGCTGACGTCCGTGAAGGCGAGATTGGAGTAACGCGAGCGCTACGCCGAATACTCCGCGTACGTCTTCGCCGTCTCCCAGACGCGAACGCGGCGGAGGCGGGCGGGGGCGACCTTGGCGACCAATAGGTCCCAGACCGCTTTGGCGATGTTCTCGACGGAGGGGTTCAGCCCGGCGAATTCAACGGTGTCCGCGTTGAGATGTTTGTGATCGAAGCGATCGATGACCTCGCGCTTCACCAGCGACTCAAACGCGGGCAGCGGCAGGACGCTTCCGGTCTTCTCGGAAACCTCGCCCGCCACCGTCACTTCCACCTGATAGTTATGCCCGTGGCCGTTGGGGTTGTTGCACTTGCCGAACGTGCGGCGGTTCTCCTCGTCTGACAATGTCGGCACGTGCAGCCGGTGGGAGGCGGAGAACTCGAAACATTGCGTCAGCTCGATCATGGCGGCATCTCCGGCGTGAATCGTGTAAGACATATAGGGGGTCAGCGAAAGCGACAGCGTTTCCAGACGGCATCGCTCGGGCGCTTGCGCCGCGACGCCGTCGAACACCTCGCGCAAGAGCCGCTCGCCGGTGAGTCCGACGCCGATCTCGCTCAACTTTTGAGCCGCGATCGGAATCGCGTGCCGGCGAAGGAGCATGTCCAGCTCCTGGATGTTGACGAGATAGCCCGTTACGGCGTCCGGCTCGCCGGAGACGACAATTCGCAGGACGAGATAGGGCGCGACGCCGACGGCCGACGGCCAGCCGCCCCAGGAGTTCGTGACCGGCAGCGCGCCCTCGAACCCGCTGTCGCCATGCGCCGCCCGGGCCCAGTCGCGGTCGATGGAAAAACGAATCTCGCGCATCAGACGGACGCCGGCGCGCGATCTTGTTTCGAGGGCGATCTTAGGGGCAGTGACGACGGAGGTTCGGCTCATGTCGGGATTGTAAGTCGGCGAATCCGCCGAGTCATTTTTTGCGCGGTACAATCAACATGGAGGCGGCCAACGGGGTCCGGGCGTTCGTAACCGGGGGTCATTTCCCGGGCGACGAGCCCTTGGCTCGCAACTGCAACATGGCTTGCCGATCGCCTCGCGATCACCGCCGCCGGTCGGCGAGCGGCGTGTCAAGGGCGAGGCCGAGGACGGGGTTTGCGTAGGCGACGAAGTTCTGCTGCCAGCCCTTGAACTCGGCATCGGGTGCGGGAATGTAGTCGGCCATGTCACTTGCTCCTTCACGAGTTAGTCGTTACGAGCTCAGGAAACGTGGGACCAGTCGCTCGCGTCGTGATCGATGAAAAGATGGGTCGATAAGGCTGATACAGCTTACGCGTGCTCGGCATCGCTCTGTTCCATGTCAAATGCGCCGCACGGCAACGATCATTCACTGATCTTTTCGGCTGCGGCTGAAGCATCGAATTGGAGCACGGGAGGCTTTCCCTCGGCGAGCTGTTGATGGCAGGTGTTGCACGCATGGGTTAGCTCAGCGAATCGGCTCGACGCCAAAACCTTGTCATTTTTCTCCCACGCGTGCTCGACTTGCGACGCACAGCGCATCAGCCCCGTGGCCAGCCCATTGATTCGCGGATCCTTTCCTCGCAGATCCTTCTGAAAAACAGCGAGAATGTCCTGGGCCGTCTGGGTTAGCCGCTCCATGTCGGCGAACTCCTCCGGCAAATCGCCCTTCGCCAGAAGCGCCGAGGCGGTGGAGTCGTAATACTTCTTCATGGTTCGCATGAACGGCTTGACCCCGTTGTAAGCCTCAATCCTGCGGGCCCGCATGACATACCATGCCGCGAGCGCGATCATGACCAGGCCAGTGACAACGGAGATCGCGAGCGATCTCTTGTTCATTGCGAGGGCTCCCACGGATAGGAAAGCCGTTGCCAGTCAGCCAGATGATAGAGCTTGCTCGACTCCGCATGGGAGTCCCCGAAGAGATACGTGCTGTCTCCGCCGTGACGTAACGGATTTACGTCATTCGTGTCGTTGTGGGTCTGCGTTTGTCGAACATATTCCTTTGAACCTATGGCGCCGTGCGTCGTGAACGCCTCGCCGAGCCAGATCAAACGCGAATCCCCATAGTGAGCGGGCGATTTATAGATGCCTGCCACGGGCAGCGATTGCTCATGCCCCAGCGCGATGAAATCCGACCGATAGGTGACTTCGACTCCGTTGACATTGCCAATCAAGCGCTCGATCTGGCTCGGGCATTGGAAGATCTTTGCGCGTTGACTAACCATGCCGGCCAGATACGTGCCCTCCAGTCCTCCGCTGCCGTCGGGCTCTGGGATCGCGTCCAACGGCACTTCTACCCCCAGATGCTTCCCCTTGACCAGGAAATCGCTCCATGAGTAGGAATAATCCGCGCCTTCAAGCGTGATCGCGTCGCGAAAATAGGCCGGGAAACCATTCGAGTTGAGGTAACTCAGCCCCGCGGTTCCGATGGATCGCAAATTGGAAAGACAGACGGTCTTCTGGCCCGACCTGCGTGCGCTGGCCAGCGCGGGCGCCAAGATCCCCACCAGCAGCGAAACGATCGCGATGACTGAGAGTAGCTCGATCAGGGTAAAGGCTTTTCGGGACACGTCGTCACCTTTGGACAAGAGAAAGATTGTAGCCTCGCTGCAAACTATTCACCCAAGATTTCTCACGCCCCTACCGTCGCACTAGCCGTCTCGCTCCACCCTTGACATGCCGCCAAGACTCGTCGCTGAGCGACGGCGGACACTGCTCGCGTCGGCCCGTCAAGGGCGGGTCCATCTTACCATGTAATGGGCCGTCTTGCCCTTGACACGCGGCCGCGTTTATCGAATCGGCAACGCGACCACCGCCGTCTCGCTCGGGCGAAGCTGCACGTAATCGTCTATTTGATAGTCCGTGACAAACAACCCCGGAGCGGGATAACAGCGAAATGTGTCGGCGGCGGCGGTCGCGAGCGCCGGCGGCGAGCCGGAAAAGACCAGCCCTTGAACGACGAGGTGCGGGCCATGGTCGTCGTCGCTCAAAACGATTTCGACGACCCGTCCCCACTGCAACCGGCCCTGAGGCGGGGCAAAGCTCGCGATGCGCGCCGTCGTCTTCGTGGTGCGGCGGAGGTGCGCTTCGAGGATCGCGGCTTGATCGTGTTTGAGTTGTTCCAGCGAACGAAGAGCCATCTTTCAATCCTCCGCGCCGAACACAGTAAGGCCGATCGGCACAGGCGGCAGGGCCGCCGCGGCGATCCCCAACGCGGTCGCTCCAACCGGTCCGACCACGCCGGACGCGCTTTCAGCACGGACCGCCCAGGTGATTCGATCGCCTTCGGAATAGGCCGCGCTGGTCCACGCGAAGTGCCCGCGGCGAAACCGATAAGCCACCGTTGCAACGATGACGTCGTAGTCCAGGGTCCCCGGCGATCCCTCGTCACTGTATACATTGAAGCAGCCCGGTGGGGCTTCCTGGCCGGTTTCATCATAGTACCATCGCAGGACAAATCGCCCGCCTGCAATGGCTTGAACACGAATATCGTTTATTCGATTGGGAGAGGGGCCGATGAGCGCGCCGTCGGGGTCGAATCGTGCGACGATGATCGGCGCGCCGGACACGTCCTCGACGCCCCCTGCGCCCACGACGGTCAGCGCATAGATGTATTCCGCGTTGGCGCTGTGGCCGACCCAGGGAAAAGTCTCCAATGAAGCCGTGCGACCCTCACCGCGCGCGACGAGGACATCGAAAGGCGAGGGTTTCCAATCAGCCATCGGTCCCACGACGCGCCGCAAATTATGGCCGCCGCGAACGCGAACCCAGAATCGCCCGCCGGTCATGGCCAGCCCTTGGTGCCACGCCTCGCGCCGCGGCGCTGCGGTCGATAGAAAGAAATCGAACCGCCCACGGAAGAGCGGGCTGTAGTAGGCGAGCCATTTGCTGAGCGGTGACTTCATCAAAGACTTCTCGTTCGGGCTAAAACCCCACCCTGACCCTCCCCTTCGTAAGGGGAGGGAACAGGAATGCCGCGTCT
>CAYMXF010000304.1:1758-4348 GCA_964393935.1 uncultured Planctomycetaceae bacterium | reverse complement strand
GCGCTGACCGGCCCGTTGCCGCGCACGACGGTCTTGAACTCTTCCCAATCCGGCTCGCGGTAATGCCACGTCTTCGTCGGCTCGTCGTATCGCATCTGCCACTCCGCGGGGATCTTGATCCCCAGGTTGAGCATCTTCGGCACGTACTTCCGGAGGAACTCCTGCCGCTGCTCGTCGTTCGTCTTGAGCTTGATCTTCCAACGCATGAGGTGCGCCGTGTGCGTCGATTCCTTGTCCGTCGGACCGTGGAACATCATGATCGGCTTCCACCAGCGGTTGACCGCGTCCTGGAGCATCTCGCGCTGGAGCTTGCTGCCCGTCGCCAGCGAGATGCACATGTCGTAACCGTGCGTGAGGTGGAACGCCTCTTCGTAGCAGATGCGCTTCAACGCCCGCGCGTACGGTCCGTAGGACCCCTCGGCCATCATCGCTTGGTTGACGATCGCCGCCGCGTCGATCAGCCACGCGATCACGCAGACATCCGCCCACGTCTCGGCGGGATAATGGAAGACGTTGGAATACTTCGCCTTGCCGCTGATAAGTTCGTCGATCATCTCCTCGCGCGGCTTGCCCAGCGTCTCGGCGGCGCGATAAAGAAGCTGACCGTGGCCCACTTCATCCTGAACCTTGGCGACCAGCGCGAGCTTGCGCTTCAGGCTCGGGGCGTGCGGAATCCACGTCCCCTCCGGCAACGCCCCGCAGATCTCGCTGTTGGCATGGACTTGAATCAGCCGGATGAGCTGGTCGCGATAGTCCCGCGGCATCCAATCGCCCGGCTCAACCTTGTCCCCGCGCGCGATCCGCGCCTCGAACGACGCCAGGCGCTCCTCGTACCCCGGATCGCCCGGCTTGTCGTTTTTCATGTTTGGATTCATTGCTACCTTGACGATCTCCGTGTGGCACCGGCTCTTAGCCGGTGGAGTCACGCCGTTCTTCGCTTCAACCCATCCAAAATATAATCCGACATCATCCGCCCAACCTCGTCCGGCGTCATCCGCCCGTCGGGTTTGTACCACGTAAACAAATAATTCAATGACGAAAGAATGAAACGCGTTGCCATCGCCTCGTCAGCCGTGGCGATAAAGCCCTGCTGCATCGCCTCGCGGATCAACCGGCGGAACATCGCTTCGTACTCGTCGCGCCGCCGCGTAAAGACTTTGCGCCGTTCGGTCGCCAAGTGCCGCCACTCGACGGTGTACACCGCCGCGGCATCCAAATCGCCGGCGATCACCTCGACGTGCGCCACGATCGCCTTGCGAACCTTTTGAACGATGGCGAGATTCGCCTCCATGATCGGCCGCAGCGCGTTAAAGAAACGATCCGCCGCCGCGTCGACGATCTCCCACAAGAGGTCGTCCTTGCTCTCGATGTGCGCGTAAAGACTCCCGCCGACGAGCCCCACCTCCTCGGCAATGTCGCGCACGCTCGCGCCGTGAAAGCCCTTCTCGCGAAAGAGCCGACACGCGACGCGATGAATCTGATTTTTTTTATCAGCAATAACTTCCGCCACTTCTGGTCTCCAAACAAGCGCTTGTTCCAGTTTATTCTAACAAGCAGGCACACCGCTGTCAACAAAAAACGTCACCCATCTAGGAAACGTAATTGCCTGTTGCTAAATACTTTGTGTTCTAGAAAGCAGGGATGGAAGCGAGCTGGTCTATCGAACCACGACGACGCTATTGAGTTCCCCGTACGGATTCGTCTCAAACCGCTCGTTCGCCAGGTCGCGCTGCCAAAGGCCGTCCACGACGTAGCGATAGGTGTACTTTCCGGGCGGTAGCGGTAATCGCGTCTGGAACAAACCTTCGCGCACCGTATGCATCGGCGTCCGATCCGGATTCCAGTCGTTGAAGCTGCCCGCCAGCCGCACGTTCTTCGCACCCGCTGCGGCCACAACGAAGACCGCGCCGTGATCCACGGCCCGCGCGCCATAGATCAACTCGATCCTCTGCTCGGTCTCGCGCGGCGTGGCGGGCCCGCGCTGTACAACTTTATCTTCCTGTGATGGCCCCAGGAGCGTCCGGCTCGTGGCCAGCAGCTTGTTCGCGTTGGCCGCCAACTCGTCGGCCCGCGCCAGCAGATTTTCCTGAACGCCCGACGAAAGTCCGACCGACGCCGTCGGCGCCGAAGCCGACGTCGATGCGGCGACCGGCTCAACGGTCGCTGCTTCGTGCGATATCGCCGTCTCGGTCGCCACCGCCGGCGACGAACTCAGCGAGATCAACTCCCTGGCGAACCGCACGAAATCGCGGCACCCGCTGCTGGCCGCGTCGTACTCGGTGATCGGCTGGCCCAGGCTGGTGCTCTCTTTGAGCTTTGTATTGAAGTTGATGAAGCTCTTGAACATCAAGTCGCCGTGGCGTTTTCGCAATTCCGCGAGAATTTCCCGTGCCAGCTTGGTCCGAACGTCATACAGATTGGCGAGAATGCGGACCGTGGGCGACTTGCCCGTGATTTCGCGCATCTCGCGGATCGTATCGAGTTGCTTGGACAGGCCGTGCAACGAGAAGTAACCGGTATCGACCGGCACGATGATCTCATCGGCCGCGGCCAGCGCGCTTTGCGTCAGGAAGCCGATCGTCGGCGGCGT
>CAYMXF010000304.1:0-1658 GCA_964393935.1 uncultured Planctomycetaceae bacterium | reverse complement strand
CGGGCCAAACACGCCCCGAGGTTGATGACAATGGTCGTCTTTCCACAGCCTCCCTTTTGGTTGGCAACGGCGATGATCCGCATCTTCGCGTCCTTTGATTACGAATGAATCCGGCACCGTCCGGCCGCTTGCCGATACTCTCGGCGGCGACCGGCGGGTTTTGCGCATCCGATAAATCGGGAATCGGCTTATCAGCATGAATTACTTGAGTTCTTATCAGACGAAGGCCCCTGGTAGTGTTAATAATGCCGGTTTCCGGAAATTCCAGATCGAATCACGCCGTTATCCCGCCGCTTCGGCCCATCTTGATCCTGTCGAAAACTTGACGGCGACAGCCGTAACTCATTGTCAAACATGATGTTCATGCAGGCATCCAATTTCGCCATGATAGGACCGAAAGGAAAGAGCGGGGACGTATGACCAAGCAACCGTCTTAAGAATCCGGATGGTCGGTGGGGTTTTAGAACGGTGCATTCACCGCGATAATGCCCAACACACCCTATGTGGGAACGCCTCTGTGAAATCCTGGACCGCGCCCTCGGCCGCCGAATCCTCGTAGTCGGCGACTATATGATTGACCGCTATCTCTACGGCGACGCCGAGCGGATCAGCCCCGAAGCGCCCGTCCCGATCCTCCGTGTCGTGCGACAGGATGACGCGCTGGGCGGCGCGGGCTCCGTCGCCGCGGACATCGCCGCGCTCGGCGCGACGCCGCATTGCCTCGGCATCGCCGGCGACGATGCCGACGCCGATCTCTTGCACGCGCTGCTCGTCAAAGCTGGCGCCGAAGCGTCGGGCCTGATTCGCGTCAAGGATCGCCCCACGACGCGCAAAACGCGCCTCGTCGGTCTCGCGCAGCATCGTCACCGCCAGCAACTCATGCGCATCGACGACGAGAACAGCGACCCGCTCGACAACGCCGTCGCCGGCTCGCTCCTGGCCCGACTCGACGAGCGAATCGACGGCTGCCAGGCCGTCTGCATTGAAGACTATCACAAAGGCGTCGTCACGCCGCAGGTGGCCCAGGCGGTCATCGCCGCCGCGAAGAAGCGTAAGCTCCCCGTGCTCGTCGACCCCGCCAACATCGACGACTACAGCCGCTACGCCGGGGCGACCGTCGTCACGCCCAACCGCACGGAGACGGAGAAGCTGATCGGCACCCGGCTCCGCAGTGTCGCCGCCGTGAAGGCCGCCGCGTCCAAGATCATCGCCGCTTGTAAGACCGAGTACGCCTGCATTACCCTCGACGCCGAGGGGGCCGCTTTGATTGGCCCCGGCGGGGCTTTCGAGCACATCCCCACGAAGACCCGCGATGTCTACGACGTCACCGGTGCCGGCGACGAAGTCCTCGCCGCCCTGGCCGTCGCCGTTGCAGCGGGAGCCCAGTGGCGCGAGGCCGTGGCCCTCGCCAACGTCGCCGGCGGGCTGGAAGTCGAGAAGTTCGGCTGCGTCCCCATCACGCGCGAAGAGGTCATCGGCGAGATCCTGCTGGAACACCACAAGACCCTCGGCAAGGTCCGCACGCTCGATCTACTCCTGCCCGAACTGGCCCGCCGCCGCGCGCTGCACGAGAAAATCGCCTTCACCAACGGCTGCTTCGACCTCTTGCACGCCGGCCACGTCGCCAACTTCGCCTTCTGCAAGCAGCACGCCGACCT
>CAYMXF010000303.1:0-4360 GCA_964393935.1 uncultured Planctomycetaceae bacterium | reverse complement strand
GCAAAGACGTCGCGCGAAGGACATGACCATTTCTCCGCCGCCAAGCGGCTGTTTGACCACCGAAGTGAGTCCAACCTTCCCGTAGTATCGCGGCGGGGCATGTCCGCCCTCGTCATGAGGCGGGACGCGGCCTCGCCCCCAGGGCCGGGAGCGAAAATCGAAACGTTACCCCGCGATCGGGGTTCGGCGTCGCCCAGAGACGCCCGCCGTGCGCTTCGATGATGGACTTGCTGATGGAAAGGCCCAGCCCCATGCCCTCGGCCTTCGTCGTAAAGAACGGCTGAAAGAGCCGCTCGGAGACGGCCGGCGACAGACCGGGCCCGGTATCGCGGATCGCCACATCGATCATCCCGCGGTCGCCGAGTATCGTCCGCACGAGGATGCGCCGCGGCCACTCCTCGATCTCGCGCAACGCCTCGCAGGCATTGCGAAGCAGATTCAAGAGGACCTGCTCGATCTGGATCATGTCCGCCTCGATTTCGGGAAGACCTTCGGCTAAGTCGAGGTCGATGGTCAATCTCGGACCGCGCGCTTCGGGCGTGAGGAATTGAACCGCCTCCCGAACGACGTCGTTGATGTCGACCGTGCTGAGTTGGGATTCCTGCTTGCCGACAAAATTCCGCAGCCGTCGAATGATATCGCCGGCGCGACCGGCTTGAAGCGTTACCTGGCGAAGGACCTTGACCAGTTCCGCCGGCGAACCGGAACCCGACTCAATCCGCTTCAGACAGCCTTGCGTGTAGTTGATGATCGCGAAGAGCGGCTGATTCAGTTCGTGGGCCAGGCCGGTGGCCATCTCGCCCATCGTCGAAAGACGCAGCACGCGGGCCAGCTCCGCCTGGTGTTGGCGGGCACGATCCTCGATCTGCTTTCGCTCGGTCAGATCGCGCACCGCGGTGACGTGCGCGGTACGGCCCTGGTACGGAATCGCTTTGCCGCGGATTTCGATCGGAAACGTCGAGCCGTCGCGCCGAACCCCAAGCGATTCGAGGGGATTCCCGCCGGTGGCAAAGAGCGGATCCGACGATCTATCGCGCTGCCTCCCTTGCGCCGCCGGAGCGACCAACTCCGTATGGGTCTTGCCGATCAACTCCTGACGCCGATAACCAAACATCCGGGCCAGCGTTTCGTTGGCGTCGAGAATCGTCCCGCCTTCGTGGATGGCGATCCCTTCGGAACTGGCTTCGGCGAGCCGGCGAAAACGCTCCTCGCTTTCCTTCAACTCCTGTTCCGCGTGCAGCCGTCCCTCGATTTCCGATCGAAGCCGCTGGTTGGCATTTTCCAATTCCGCCGTTCGTTCCTTGACGCGCTGCTCAAGCTGCTCGTGAGCGCGATGCAGGGCCTGCTCCGCGAGTTTGCGCTCGGTGATGTCCGCGAACGTGGCGACCACGCCGCTGGACAACCACCCCCGATCTCCAAGAAGCGGTTGCGTGTTGATCGAAATCCAGGCCACGCCGCCGCTAGGCCGCGGCAGACCCATCACGACGTTGCCGCAAGGCAGGCCCGTGGCAAGCGTCACCACGACCGGAAACGAATCAATAGAAAACGCACTTCCATCCTCACGAATCGCGCCCCAGCGGGAATCCTTCACCGGCCGGCCGATCACTTCCCGAGCGGACAACCCCAGTATCCGTTCCGCGCCGGCATTGCACAGTTGGATCACACCCGCGTCGTCCGTCACGACAACGCCCTCGGACATCGCGGCGACCACGGAGCGATAAAGCTCTTCCGCCTCCTGAAGCGCCTCGTCGGTGTGCTTGTGCTCCGTGATGTCGGCGCAGGAGCCGATGTAACCGAGAAATCGGCCTTCGCTATCGCAAAGGGGAACGCCGGTATCGAGCAGCCATCGATACGCGCCGTCCCGCCGGCGAAGCCGGTACTCGATTAAAAACGTACGCCGATCGCGGACCGCCGCCAGGTAGGTATCCATGCAGGATTCCCGGTCCTCGGGGTGGACGCTCTGGGCCCATCCGTCGCCGAGTTCCTGATCGAGCCTCCGACCGGTGAATTCCAGCCACGGCCGATTAACGTAGATACATTTGGAATCCGCTGTGGCGACCCAGATCATCGTGGGGACCAGATCAAGAACGAGGCGAAACTCATGAGATTCGAGCATCTCACTGGAAAGGCCGGCAAGAAGAGCGGTGGGATCGAAGGCTGAGATATCGGGGCTCGTGCCGCGGGTGCGAACTGGTTCCTTGTCGGGTTGGACCACCTCGCGACCCGGCCCCATGATTGATTTCTCCCGATACGCCAGGACGGATTGTACCAGCGGAGCGCTCGGGAGGAAACGTCTCGTCGGGGATTTATCGCGTTCGTCGAATCACGCCGATGAGGACGCCTTGGATATCGACCTGCGTCGTATAGATCGGCTGATAGCGATTGTTGGAAGGCTGGAGGCGAACGCGATTTTTTTCGCGGAACATGCGCTTCAGCGTCGCTTCGCCGTTATCCAACAGGGCGACGACGATCTCGCCGTTGTTGGCGGTCGAGCGCTTCTCGATGACCACGTAGTCCCCATCGGCGATCTGATCGTCGATCATGCTGTCGCCCTTGACCTCCAAAACGTAGGTACCGTGCCGGGAAGTAAATAATTGTTCGAGATCGATGACCTCCGGGTCCTCGATGGCCTCGATCGGCTTGCCGGCGGCTATGCGGCCGACGAGCTTCAAGCAGCTCGGCCGATCGTCCGGCAATTCCAAATGGTCAGCCAGTTGCAAAGAGCGAGCCTTGTGCTTGTCGCGACGGAGCAGCCCGCGGCCTTCGAGGATGGTGAGGTGCTCGAAGACGGTCACCTTTGAGATGTCGAATTGCGCGGCGATCTCGTCGTAGGTCGGGGAAAAGCCATGTCTGTGGGTGTAGTCGCGGACGAACGTCAGGATTTCGGCCTGCCTGGGCGTCGCCGGCCGAGTCGGCCTCGGCCTTCCGCGATGAACGGACGAGCGGCGGGTTGCGGCGGAACGGCTGTTGCGACGGCTTTTCGACATTCGGCTTCTCCTGTCTGGACGGCCACGGCCGGCCAGCGAGTCCCTCGGGCCCGAGGATGAGCAAGGGCCACACAGACTCGTCGCCGGTCAGGACCGTCGAATGTACGCCCTTGTGGGGCGATGCGGCAAAATCGTCCCACGCGGGCGAATGTTCGCTGACCCGCCGAGCAACCATGCTCGGCGACGGCGCACGACGAACTGGCGGCTGACCCGGCGTCCAATCGACCGAATAGCCGCCGCCGGGACCGAACCGACAAAGCGGCAGTCCCATCGGCTCGGTAGCCGCCTCGCCGGTCCCGACGATCGCATCACGCACCGTAACGCGAAAAGTCGAAACAAACCGGCCAAAGACGCCGCGAATCGTTGCCGCCACGGCAAGCATATCCTAACTTCGACCAAACGTCAACCCTAACAAGAGACGAAATCTATTTTTTTTTTGAGGGCCTCCCCCCACCCTCAAAGCCCTTGCCGATGGTCTCACGCCGGCTTGCCAAGGGCACGGCTGGTGCCTTCGTTCTTAACCGGGGAAGCCTTGCGGCGATCCATCAGAAACGTCACCCGGGCCATTTGTTCCGGGCCAATCAGTCGGCTTAGGGCCTCCTTGGCGTCGCGCAAGCCGGTCCGCCTCGAAACGTGGTGAAGAAGGAAATGAGGCCCATCGAAGCGATGGATGATCCTCGCCACGTCCCGGACATGCAGGTGATAGCCGTCGCGGGCGCGGCGAAGGTGATCGGCCTCAAAGAAGGAACATTCCAAGATAAGAACCTTAGCCTTGGCGACGACTTCCTGATCCATCCAGGGACCCTCGGCCGTATCGCCGCAATAGGTCATGAGCGGGACGTCGATGATCTGCTCGATCGACACGCCCTGCTTCTTGAGGGCCACCAACTCCGGGCCGGTCTTGTCGACGAACTCCGGCCGAAGCTTGTGCCGTATATCCACGACGCTATAGCCCAACGACGGCACGCGATGATTGACGTCGAAGGCCCGGGCGACCAACCCTCGGCGAATCTCAAACTTGTCCCCCGCCGACATGCCGACGATCCGGGCGGGCGACTCATGCCCCTCGATCCGTCCCCAGACCTTTAGCAAATCGCGAATAGGCTGCACCAGCGATTGCGGCGTCAGCACACAGCCCGGCGCATTACCGACGAAGTTTCGCTGGCTGAAGTAGTAGGCCAAGCCCGCGGCGTGGTCCATGTGACCGTGGGAAAGGAGCACGTGATCGATCGCAAGCATCTCCGGCGGCGCATTACCGACGTCGAAACAGACGTTCAATTCCGGCGCGGCAATGACCACTTCCTCGCCGGCCACGCTGTAGCCGAGGATTCGGAGGCCCTCGATATTGTGCTCAACCAGCCGGCCGGCCACGC
>CAYMXF010000302.1:0-4362 GCA_964393935.1 uncultured Planctomycetaceae bacterium | reverse complement strand
TCCGCCCGCCGTTCGTCAGGATGAAGTTGATCCCCTTGGCCGCGTCCATCGAACTGCCGCCGCCCAGACCAACGATGAAATCAATACCCAGAGCACGGGCGATCCGCACGCCCGCGTCGACGTGCTCGGTCGTCGGGTTCTCCTGCACGCCGTGAAAGATCGTCACCTCGACGCCCGCCTCGCGCAGCGACTCCGCCGCGCGGTCCGCGTGCCCGGCGGCGACGATACCGGGGTCGGTGACGAGCAGCACGCGCGTCGCGCCCTCCTCGACGGCGATCGCGCCGAGCTTGCGCAGCGAGCCGTCCCCGAAGACGACACAGACGCGGGAATGTTTGAGAATCTCTGGAATCAATCGTTTGTTTTGGCTTTTTGGTGTTTCGTCGTTTTGACGTTTCTCACGCCGCCGGCTCCATCTGGAACGCCCGCTGGCGGTACAAATGCTCGAACAGGTTCCCCTCGTGCGGCTGGTCCCAACTGATCCGAAACGTGGGGATCGGGCCGATGTTGAGCCGGTCGACGTTTCTCGCGGACATCAAAGCGGCGATGAAGTCTTTATCGCGGCTGATCGCCGAGACGATCAGGCTCGAGCCGATCGCCTGCGGAATCTCGCGCGCCGGGCATTCGACAACCGACGCGAAGGGGAATAGAAACTCGCGGTTGGCGAGTGGGTGTTCGCGATCCTCGCACCAGATGATCGTCGGGAGCAAGTAGGCGATTCGCCCCTCGCGCACCAGGCGCGGCGAGCCGCGGAACTGTTCCGTCAGTTCGACGGCGCCCGGCTCGCGCAAGCCTTGATCGATCATCGCGGAGATCGCCTCGGCGAATTGCGGATTGGCAAACGCGGCGATCTTCGCCTCGGGATGGTCGGCCGGTAGGGCACGAACCTTGGCCAGTTCTTGTGCGAGGGCCTCGGCGATTGCGCGGCCGTGACGCGGCGTCCAGATGCCCGAGGCGTTGATGCACGACCGACCGCCGTTGGCCGCGATCGACGTGACCATGACGTCCAGATGCTTTTTCCACTCATCCGCGCAGTCCTCGCCGAAGACCACTTTGCTATAGCCCGGCCCGTGCAGTTCGACGCGCGGATCGTTCGCCCAGGCCCGCGTCGTCGAGGCATCGCCGAAGAGCATCGATCGATCGACCACTCGGAGCAGCTCCGCCGCGCCGCCGTGGTCTGTCGGGTAGAAGCCGAACGCCTCCGCCGGCGCGCCCGCGGCGATGAACGATTGAATGACGCGATAGGGCGTCCACGGCTCCTCGCGGCCGCACTTGAGCACGATCGGCGTCTTGAGCGCGATCGCTGGTATCCACAGCGAATGCACCCCCGGCGAATTGCTCGGCAACACCGCCCCAAAGGTCCGCGCCTGCCGCGAAAAGCTGATCATCCGCTCGGACGAGAATTCCTTCTCGTCCCCACCCTTCGCAGGAATCCTTTCCTGCGGTTGCGTGCCGTACCCCCGATCGAGAATCGCGAGGTCCAGCCCGCGCGTCAGCCCCGCAAGCACCACGTCGATCTCCACCATGACCATGCGAATCTTCTCCGCGTTGGCCCGGCACAACACCTGCGGCATGCCGGTCGTCGCCGAAAGCTGGCAGATGTAATCGTCGAAGGATTGCTTCGCATCACCCAGCGGCAACGTCGCGGTCGCGAACAGCCCGGCAGCTTTGCGGCAGATGGCGACAAGATCGGCAACGCTAAATCGCTCCAGCGCGCGGTCGTCCCACCGATTCACGTCGCGGACGATCATGCCGCTGTTCGCCTGGCTGACCGCCGCGACCGCCTCGCCGGTCGCATGATGCACGATCTCGACCTTGTCAATGCTTTCGTAAGGCTTGCCGTGTCGTAGGATGGGGATGTGGAGCATGGTTGATTAGGGTCCCAGAAGCCCGAAGGCTTTGTTCAGGAAAACGGATTATAATGGAGTATCATTCGCCGGTCTTGTGGGTGACTACCGAAGGATCGACGAATGGACGTGCTGACGCGAATCAAAGGGTTGATCCTTCGGAGGCGTTATCGTTTCAGCCGTAAAGCGAGGGACGAACTTGTTGCGGACGGATTGGAGGAAACGGACACTCTGGAATCAATAATGAACGCGGATCGTATCCGAAAAACGATCCGATCTTCGGCACGGCCAGGAGAAAAACTCTATGTCATCGAAAGCCCTGACTTCCACGGGACGCTCATCTACACAAAAGGAAAGTTCACGCGGGAAGCGGACCAGGAAATCTACTATTTCCTCATATCGTCGAAAAAGTCGAGGCGCGAAGACGGCCTTTAAGCCCCTCCAAGTCTGTCCGACATGCGGTTCGAAGCGCGTACATCGACGCCTGATTAACGAGCGCTTTCCGAACGGGCAACTAGTCCGCAACGTGCCTGTGGACGAGTGCGATGCCTGCGGCGAACGGGTCTACGATCCCGATGCGATGACGATGCTGGCGCCAGCACTGAAAGCGAACAAAGCACGTCATGGTTAGGCCTTTTGAAATGGCGTCGCGACCGCTGACGCGCTGCCCCCTGTGCGGATCGAAACGCATCGCCCGAAAGACGGTGCGTGTTCCGACTAAGCGCGGGGCAACATCGCGCGCGGTTGATGCGGATGTCTGCGAATCGTGCGGCGAGGGCTTTCTCGATTCGAAGGCATGCCGCGAGATTTCAGCGGTGTGAAGGCAGTGTGACCGACTCTTCCGACGTTTACTCGCCGCGCCGATGCGGCATAATCCGCGTATGCCAACTTCAAACGACCGAGACAGTGACCCCTTCCACCCGCCCAAGACGCCCGTCGAGGTGCATTGCCTGCACTGCGGGAGGGAGTATGAAAGCTACCTGATCTATTGGGAGGAGCGTGAAACGAAAGACGGCATGCGTGGCTTCTGGTGCTGCCCGACGCCCGGCTGCGACGGCCTCGGCTTCGGCTTCGACATCTTCCCGACCGACCCGGAGTATCGAGACGAAGAAGGCAACCTCATGTGGTGCCAGGACGAAGGAGACTGCGAAGAGGAAGGTCTTGACGGCGCAGAGGAGTTCGGCGCCCCGAATGAAGCGGGGGACGACCGCAAAAACGGCAACGGGTCCTCCGGCAATGGCCGAGATGCTCTCGACGACGACATCCCCTACTGAGGCAAGAGTCCATCTATTCGAGCGGTCGATCGGTCTGCACGGCTGACCAGAGTTCAGTGAACTTGTCGCGCACATAGGGATGAAGGCGGTCGGCGAAGTCGGCAGAGAGCTTCAACACGCGAATCAATTCCTGAACGTCGGCAAGATCGCGCAGTCGCCCGGGGTTGGTCATGCCGGAGGCCAGCTTGAGTTCAATAAGCGCAGGTAGATTGACGTAACGAATTCCATCGATTTCCGCGCCGACGGACGCAGGATCGGGGAATGCGACGGGCTTTGGCTTGCCGTCGCCCGGAAACTGGCCTGCGACGATGAACTCTATTCGCACGCCCGTATCCGTGTCGCGAAGATTCTTGCTGCCCGCGAACGGCGGGACGTAGCCCAAGCCATCGAGCGATCGGTGAATGGCCTCAAGCCCCTGCGGCGTAACGAGAATGTCCACGTCTGCCGTTGTTCGATCATATCCGTGTGCGACCAGCGCCATGCCGCCCGCCACGGCGTACTCAATCCCAGATTCGCGCAGCCGTCGAGTCATCTCGCGCAAGCTTTGATGGACGGGATCGGACTTCATGAAAAACTTCGCGGCTTCCTGAATCGCCGCTCCGCCGCCGCGACGCATCTTCTTGTCAAACGTACTCATTGAATCATTCTATCATCTCGACGGTCAGGATGCCGCGATTCATGCCTATTTCGCCATTCGCTATTCGCCATTCGTCATTCTCAATACACCCCCTCCACCACCGTCGTCGCAAACCGCGAATACGGCCGCACGTTAGCCATCCCGTCCCACGGGTACGGCTCGCACGGCGGCGTGCGCAGCGCCTCGTCGCGCTCGCTGAACCGCGGCATAAAGAACTCTTTCGTCAGCGTCGTAAGGCGGACGCGGCCCCACTCGCCATACGGCACGACCGTCTTCTCATCCTCGAAGCTCACGACCTCGCACATCGCCCGCGGGCACGGCGGGTGATAGATGATCGCGTAGTCGTCCGCCGGGTCGAAGGGCTTGTGCGTCGCCAGGCCCATGAGCGTATTGCCGTAGGTCGGCACGAACTCGATCTTGCCTTCGAGCAGCTCCTCGCGGGCGAACTTGTGAAACTGCGGCGTCATCTGCGTCCCGCCGCAGAACACGCCCTTGATGCCGCACTTGACCAGTGACACCTTCTCGCACAGGGCCTCCAGGAGCTTGGGCGTGGTGAAGATGCAGCGGATGTTGTCGTGGGCCTTGAGCAGCGTCAGCCCCTGCTCGA
>CAYMXF010000301.1:0-4379 GCA_964393935.1 uncultured Planctomycetaceae bacterium | reverse complement strand
AAGAAATGGCTCTCCCGTCTGGTCAAGCTGGCCGTCTGCGTCGGCGCGCTGTGGTACCTGAGCGACAAGGTCACGCTCACCGACCACGTCCGGCTCAAGTCCGACCCTGACCGGCGGCTACGGCTCGTCGCCGAAACCCCTGGCTTTTACCGCGTCGTCGACGACAACGGCGCCGAACGCGAAGTACCCGAGTCCGAACTTGCGTCGACGGAACAACTCGGCAAGGGCGAGCGGCCCATCGAGCGCGGCCTCGCGAGCATCGCTCGCGGCGCAAATTGGACCTGGGGCCTTTGGGCGATCCTGGCCTTGGGGCCGACCACCTTCATCATGGCGTGGCGCTTGCGGATCCTCCTCGCCACGCAGGAGATTCACCTCTCCTTCCGCGACTCACTGCTGCTCACCTTCGCCGGCAACTTCTTCAACTTCGCCATGCCCGGCACGACCGGCGGCGATATCTACAAGGCCTACTACATCGCCAAGCAGACGCACCGACGGACCGAGGGCGTCACGATCATCCTGCTCGACCGCGCCGTCGGGCTCATCAGCTTTCTTCTCCTGGCGGCGGCGACGATCTTCGCCTCGTGGCGGTCGTCCATGATCGGCGGCTACGGCCAGGTCGTGGGATACATGCTGCTCGCCTTCCTGGTTGGCGCCGGCCTCTTCTTCTCTCGCCGCTTCCGCCGCTTGATCCGCTACGACGCGATCCTGACAAGGCTGCCTTTAGCGGACAAGCTCAAGCGGATCGACGAAACCACCTTCAGCTTCCGCTATCACCATGCCAAGGCCGTCTTCGCACTCGCGATGACCATCGTCAGCCACTTCTGCATGGTCACGTCGATCTATTGCACGGCCCACGCCCTCGGGATTCATCCGACAGGCAACCAAACGGAATCGATGCTCTATTGGACCTGCCTGCTCTCCTCGGTCGTCGGGTATCTCCTCGCCGCCGTGCCGATCAGCGTGCAAGGCTTCGGCCTGCTCGAAGCCGTCTTCTATAAGGTCATGGTCGAAGGCGGCTGGTGTACCGCGTCGCAGATGCTCGCCCTGACGCTCTCGATGCGTCTCATCCAAGTCCTCTGGTCGCTCCCCGGCATCCTCGTCCCCTGGCTCGGCTTCGGCCGTCCGCCGGAAGAAGAGCTAACGGCGGTGGCTGCGGAGTAGAGGTTAATACTGTCAGTCTGTCACCTCCTTTTGGTTTAGGCCCCCCCATAAGGAGGCTCAAGGAGCCGCAAAGAGCGGCAAACGCGGAGGCTTGAGAGCGCGCGGCGCGGAAAAAAACGAGGTTGCCTGAATTTTCCTGATTTTCTTGAATTTTACGCGTTTGCGGAGCGCCATTGGGGGTGCATGGTTGAATTTCGGAAGCCAACAAGTTGAAGTTCGCTGACATTTTTGAATCGCATCCTTTCGCTCGCGGAGTCTGCGGGGCCGCTTGTCGCTGGTTTACGAACCAGAGCACGCAGCGGTGTTTCTCTTGCCCTCTGTATACAAGCCTTGCTCAGCGCACAGCCAGAAAACGTCAAAATGTCAAAAAAATAAAAAAAGTCAAAACCGATCCGCAGAAAATTGGCTTGGGGCTTGAGGGGCCGAATGCTATGGCGGGCCGCCGTAGGATTTGGGGAGGGCGCTCACGATCTTGACGGTTTCGACGGAGACGCGGACGACTTGGCCGACGAGGCGGACGATGTATTGCTCGTCGTCGGGGCGGTTGGGGTCGCTGGTGATGCCGCTACGTTTGTCGGTGGACACTTGGTATTGATCGATGACCCAATCGAGGGCGGAGCGGTTGCCGAATGCGAATGCATTGGGCTTCTTTGGGGCTCGTCGGCGCGGCAATGCGGAGCAAATAGTTCGCATTGTTGCAGATCCACGCGGTTTTTGTTTACAGGTGTCGGCTTACCGGCCAGGTAGTGGACGATCTCGGACTCGTTGCCGAGTTCGCGTGCCAGAGCATAAAGATCGAGACGGTTGAGGAGGTCGATGGTGACCGGGCGTTTGTTGTCCCAGAAGATGAACGCGCGGTAGAACTCACTCGCAGCCGTGGAATTCAAAATCGACGCCAGGTAATTGGCCTCCGCCTCTGACCCGCAGGCAAGAAAGTTGGATGTATCATCGAGGACGATCGGCTTGCCCACGACCGGACCGATGACCTTAAAATTGAGGCTCTTGTAGAAGCCTGAGATTGCTACCTTCCACGGGGCGAAGGTGTAAGGGCCGACTCCGAAGACGCTGAAGCGCGGCCGCTTGCGATAGATGGAACTTGCCCTGCGATCCAGCCGTGCCGCATGTCGTTGGAGATAGGACCACGTCCGGGGAGCCTTTTCGGCGATGAACTTGGTATCCTGACCGACCGTGGACTGGGTCACGATCATATAACGCGACGGAGTGTCGACGTCTCCATTTGCCAGGTCGGAACTCTTAAGCATGGGATAGAGGAAGGTGTCTTCCAGGTCGACTACTTCGCCCAATCCGTTCAGATAGCCATCGCCAAGTGCGCGGAGTTCCATCACTGCCGAACAATCGTGCTTAACGCCGGATCGCCACGCGGCGCGCGGGGAGCCTTGAAGGTGTTTCCAGCGGTCGAAGAGCGCAACATCGGCCACGAGTTGAGCGTCCCGGAATCCAATAATATGCGAGGTTGAGCGGGCTTTAAGATCGGCATGAACGTGGCAGTCCCGGGAAGCGTCATCGCCTTCGGTTCGGCAGAGGAGAAGGCATGCGTCGACTGCCGCGTCGAAGTGCTCGACGGCGTCGATCAGAAAAATATCGGCTCGACTGATCGGCATTTCTGTGGTCCACGAATAAGCCAACACTTTTCGGGCAACGGCCGTCTTGCAAAGCATGGCGAGTGCGGCGGATCGGCCCTGGAGCCATTTCAACAAGTGGATCATCATCCACTCGGAGATGTCAAAATTGCTCTTTCCCGTTAGGGCCGCCAAGCCTGAGTTACCCTGAAAGTTTCGTTTTACGGGGAGGTTCGTGCTTTGCAGGGTTCCGAGCTCCGCATTCGTGACCCAGGGCGGGTTGCCAATAACCAGAATTGGGTCGGGTAGTTCCCGGAGACGGGTGGGCCAGTCGGTCGTGAAGAAGCTGTCGCACACGACTTCCGTTCGGGAGGCTAAATGAAATTCATGAAGAAGCTCCGATGTCGTTTGGGCGTAGTCGGGGTTTATTTCAACGGCGAGGGCCTTGCGAACGCCGGGGAAGTGTTTCATGGCGGCTACCAAAAAACTGCCTCTGCCACAGGTTGGTTCCACGATGGATTGCGGCGAAAAGCCAGTGGCTGCCAGCGCCGCGCAGACCTTCTCCGCAAGAGCCGTCGGCGTCTGAAAGTCTCCGAACTCGGCAATCCGTCTTGGTTTTGTGTTTCTCGGCGGCATTGGTCAGCGAATTCTCAAGATGCCTTCGACGGTTCCCGCTTGCGCGATGACCCGGGCGTATTGCAATCGCCAATGCAGGGCGTTCGAGATTGTCAGATAGCCGAGTTACGGCGGCTTTTTCAAGAGATCTCGGGCAATCGCTCGGGCTTCGATTTCATCAACCGGGAGCATGCGGTCCTGCATGAAAGCGATCAGATCGTCTGCATTGGCATCGTTATCGAGGATCTGAAGAATCCCTCGGGTCGTCTGGAAGTCCGCCGTCCGCTGGGACTCCACGAATATCGTATGCCGGATGTTGAGCAATGCCGTTCGTTTGGATGCGTCGTCCTTTTTCTCGTACACGAACACCAGCAACGAGTAGCCGAGGCCGAAGATTTTCTGCCGGGCGGACTTGAAGGGGCAGGATGATTGCGGCTGCTTGATGCTGGTGACTTTAATGTCAACGCCGAGTTCGGGAAAGTCGATTCCCTTGGCGGAACTTCCTTTGGGAAACGAGTATGTGTTTCGTAGATACGCCTGAAACTTGTGCTCAAGATACGTGCCGACGGCTTTGCCGTCGGTCACACCGTAAAGGGCGGGTTCGTGGTGCGTAGATTCCTCGTTTGCGAACTGGTGCGCCTCCTGGCATAGAACGGGGATCGTCAGAAGGGGCTTGGGTTTACGCATGGGGCGGCACCAATCACTTTCGCTGCCAGGATGCCTGCCTATGACGTGAAGGGTGAAAAGTCAAGAATGTTCGGGAAGAGTTCAGGCCGAACAAAGTCGGTTTTTGGACCGATGGATGGTTCCCGACTCCGAGCGCATGGCGCAGCGGACCGAGTGTGCGGCCGATTTCCTCGAAGGCGAGATTAGAGCAATCGAGCTGCTTTAGGTTGTCGTGGTGGTTGAACGCCTCGATGAAGCGAGGGTTGGTCTTGTGGGACTCGGCGATGAGTGCGACGAGACCGCGGGCCAGGTCGGGGACGCGCTGCTTGAATTCGTCAACGGCCTTTTCGAAGTTGT
>CAYMXF010000300.1:0-4412 GCA_964393935.1 uncultured Planctomycetaceae bacterium | reverse complement strand
ATCGACGAGGTGTCGAGGAGGATCGTCGCCGCTGCCGCGAAGGCGACCGGGGCGGTCCTAAGGGGCTGAGGGCGGGCCTTCACCTCCCTTGACAGTAAGTTCTCTATATGTTCTCATACGAATATCATAACGGCACATTTCACCGTGGAAATCGCGGTCATGGCAGACGACGATATGGGCATCCTCCGGAATTCGCTCAGCGACCGGCGCAACCTGCGTGTGTTCTCCGATCATGACGCGATGTCCACTGCCGCGTTGCCACGCAACGGCATGCCGTCGGTGACCGGCGCTGAGAAGACCTCAGACGATCCCGCGATCGAGCGGCTGCGGGCCATCGAGTGGGATTTCGCCTCCGCTAAGACTGGCTACCTGACACACAACCTTCATCCGTACCCGGCGAAATTCATTCCGCAGATACCCCATACCCTGATCCAGGAGTTGTCGTCCATCGGCGAGACCATCGCTGATATCTTCTGTGGTAGCGGGACCACGCTTGTTGAGGCCCTTCAGCTCAAGCGGCATGCCATCGGCATAGATGCGAACCCCCTGGCCACCTCAATCAGCAGGGCTAAAACGACCGCGCTCCTGGATCAGGATTTCGCGCTGCTCCACGAGCACAAAGCCGCCTGCGAGGCATTTGTGCAGAACATCCAGCCCAGGGGCGGCGACCTGTTTTACGACGGCAACCCCTTCACCTCCACGGGGTGGCGGCCGCACCAAGAGATCTGTGAGTTTTGGTTTTTACCGCATGTCGTCGAAGAGCTGGCTGAGTTGCGGCTCCTGATCGAGTCTATCCCGAGCGACGCCGTCAAGAACCTGTGCCTGGTGACACTTTCGTCGATCATTGTCGCAGTGTCCAAGCAGGACTCGGACACTCGCTACGTCCGGCGGAAAAAGACCTTGCACCCTCGGGATACGGTACGGAAGTACCTGGCACAACTCAGCACGGCGATCGGGGCGGTTCGTGAGCTGAGCGACCTGATCGAGGACGACTTGACCTGCCGCATGTTCAATCGGAACATCCTCGATATGGCCGACATCGGGCAGTTCGATCTCGTCGTGACATCGCCACCTTACCCGAACGCCTACAGCTACCACCTCTATCATCGAACGCGGCTGATTTGGCTCGGTCACGATCCAGAGGCGTTCAAGCGGATCGAGATCGGCAGCCATCGGAAGTACAGCGCTAAGGGTGCCGGCCGGGCAACCGAGAAGACCTTTCGCGCCGAGTTCGAGACCATCTTCCAGTGGCTCCGGCTGCGTTTGCGCGATCGCCGTTATGCCTGCTTCGTGATCGGCGACTCAACGCTCGCCAGCGCGAGGATCGATAACGCCTCACTGATCGCCAATGCGGGCACGACTGCCGGCTTCCGGGAAGTCGCCCGGATTAGCCGGCCCATCTGTGCGACGCGGAAGGCGTTCAATCCGAAGATCGGCAAGATCAAAACGGAAAACATCCTAATTCTCCGGAAAGTTTAGCCCGATGCGCACCGTCACCTGCCGGATTAAGGACTACATCCAGCCCTTCGAGCGCTACCTCGCGATCGAGGAGTTGCAGGGGCTGACGATGGGCAAGGCGGTGCCGATTGATGGCAGCTGGGAGAAGGCATCGCTGTTCCGCGTCACTGGATCGGTTGATGTCGAGGTGCTCCGGGGCGACCTCGCCTATTGGGAAGCCGTGGGTATCGGGACGCCGCGAATTACCGCGCAACTCAGAGGCGAAGCGACGTCGATTATCGCCCGCAACGGAATTTCCCTCGACGACTTGCCGCGGATCGTGCCCGAAATCCTCGATAACAAGCGGCCGAACAAGCGCTGCCTGCGCTACGCCACGCACGGCGTTCACGAGTATCGGGGCAAGTTCTTTCCGCAACTCGTCCGTGCGCTCATGAACATGGCTCGGGTGCCGCGTGATGGCATCGTCCTCGACCCGATGTGCGGCAGCGGCACGACGCTTGTCGAAGCGGCACTGTCTGGCCGTTGCACTTACGGCCTCGACATGAATCCCTTGTCGGTCTTCGTTACTAACGTGAAATGTAAGGCCTTGTCCGTCCGTCCGAAGGCGTTGATCGACGGGTTCAATACGCTCTCGGAGCGCCTGTCACGGCCGGCGCCGGAGCGCGGTCGTACGAGCTACCTCGGGACGCTCAGCGATGCAGATCAGGACTATCTGCGAAGGTGGTTCGCAGCCTCGACGTTGGAGGAGCTGGACCGGATTGCGCGGGGGATTGGGGAGCTTCGGCCCGTGGCAGTTCGCAACCACTACACACTCTGCCTGAGCAACATCCTTAGGAGTGTATCGTGGCAGAAGGACGACGATCTCCGTGTCCGTAAGGAGATCGCGGTATTCTCGAACGGGGCGGTGATTGCCCGGTTTCTCAAGGAGACGATGCGCTCGACGAAGACCGTCGTTGCCTATATCGCGCAGCGCGGCTGCGAGGACATCGGCAGGCATGCGGTCGCCGAAGCCGACGCGCGGGACGCCGCGCAGGTTTGGCCGTCGCTCGCGGGACAGGTTGATGCAGTTATCACCTCGCCCCCCTATGCCACGGCGTTACCGTACCTCGACACGGATCGGCTGAGCCTGATCTATCTCGGCCTGCTCTCCCGCGCCGAACACCGATCGCGTGACACGTTGATGATCGGCAACCGAGAGGTCACAGAACGGGTCCGCGCCGCCTATTGGGAGGTTTACGAGAGCGACCGGGATCTGCTGCCGGACGATACGCGGTCGCTTATCGAGCGGATTGATCGCCTGAACAAGGCGGGTGATGTCGGCTTCCGTCGCCGCAATCTGTCGGCGCTTCTCGCAAAGTATTTTTTCGACATGCGGGCGGTGTTAACAGAGCAACTCAAGCTGCTGCGTCCCGGCGGCGTCATGTTCATGGTTGTGGGAAACAACCGGACCACGGCCGGCGGTGAGGCGATCGAGATTCGAACTACTGATCATCTGGCGCGGATCGCGCAGTCCCAGGGCTTCCGGGTAGCTGGGAACCTAGCAATGGATATGCTGGTGTCCCGTGACATCTTCCGGAAGAACGCGATGCCCTCCGAACAGATTCTGACCCTGCAGAAGGATCAATAGTAGCCGTAAGTCTTCTTGGAGTTCCGCACCTTCTGCGTGCAGCGGGCGAGATAAACGGGATGTTGAGTCGTCCTCTGTGGGACGATCTCAACGTAATAGTCGGAACCGCTTGCTGGATCGACCTTCTCGATCCGCATGATGTCGCCAACCTGGCCGGCGCTCCGAAGCGCTTTGCTCCGGAGCCGAAAATCATGTTTGTCCGGCCATGTCATCATGTTAACCGAGACGACTGTGGTACCAACACGCATCCTGACGCCGACGCGGTCGAACTTCCTGGGTTTGGTCGAGTCCTCTGTGAACTGGTCAGGCCAGCCCCAGAACTTGGGCTCGGCATCTCGCGCACTGAGCGGGATGAAGATTTCTGGTGAACGCGGCGAGGTGCCTCGTGTGATTTGACCGAAACCAACATCCGTCTGATGAAGAGTCATCACGAACCCTTTGACCTCCGTCACGATCGTCGGAGCCGGAGATGGGATCGGAGCGGGCGCGGGCTTCCTCCCGGTTCGCGTGGCGGCGGCACGCTCGCGCGCCGTGAGAGGGACGGTTGGCGCTCGGGGCTCCACCCGAGCGGCGAATAACCGCTCCTCTGGCTCCCCTCTGCCTTTGGACTCACCCTCGGCCGCTGCCGCCAGACGTACCCGTTCCTCCGCGGTTTCCTTCGCAGAGAGTGCCTCGACGGGCACATAGCCGAGAGCGACGAGCCTTGTGAGAAGGGTGGCATTCAATGGAAGCGCTGTGCCCTTCGTGGGATCGGCCCAAGTGTTTAGGACATCCTCGATGGACCGAAGGAACGCGCGGTCAGACTGATCGTGCAGATCAAGCTGAAGCCTGACGGAAGCTTCATAGTTTGTGAAGAGGCCTCCTTCCGTGAGATTGCCCGATCCCACCAGGACTTCTGCCGAGTTGGCGGACTTGAACAGGTAGACCTTGGGATGGAAGGTCAGGGACAGTCTATTGTGGAACACGATCACGCGCCCGTTGCTCCCCACCGCGTCGAGCAGGTCTTCCAGTCCCTCTTGCGAGGTACCGTGGAGGTCGATACCTGCGATAATCTCTGCGCGACCCGATTTTGAGAACTCGGATAAACTGGTCCCGATATGCTTGGTGCCTGACCGCTTTACGAACGCGACAGCGGCGCGAAAGGTTGTCCACGGCTCTTGCAAGCGGGACTGGAGAAACTCGCCAAGGCGGGCTTCGCGCGCCGGTTGGTGAACGAACTGCACCGCTGAAAGATAAGGCGCTCGTGCCCTCTTTTCCAGCAAGTTAAGCGGTGCGCCGGCGGCCGGCCGGCGCGGCCCGTTTGACATTCTCGCGCGGCCGTCGGACA
>CAYMXF010000299.1:0-4413 GCA_964393935.1 uncultured Planctomycetaceae bacterium | reverse complement strand
TGGATTTCGATCTGATGCGCGCCGAGATCGGCATCGACGCGCAGCCCATCCTCGAAGCCGTTGAGAAGATGTCGCCGAGCCAGCGTGACCGGGCCGAGGCCGTTCTTCATCGCCATGAAGCACAGGCCGCGGCGACGAGCGAGTTACAGCCTGGCGCGGCCGAAGTGGTGACGGCGATCCGCGACGCTGGATGGCCCGTCGCCCTCATGACCCGAAACTCGCGGGCCTCGACTCTTGTTTTTTTGGAACGGCATCGGCTGACGTTCGACTTCGTGCGCACGCGCGAGGACGGCCCTTTCAAGCCCTCGCCGATGCCGATCTTCGATATCTGCCGGGCACTGGAGCGCGAACCGGCGGCGTCTTGCGTCGTCGGTGACTACCACTACGACATCCTTTGCGGCAAGGCGGCGGGTGCGACGACCGTGCTCCTGCTGGACGCCGGCGAGCAACGACCGACGTGGGCCGACGAAGCGGACATCGTCATTTACGAACTGAATGAACTTCTGGCCCATGTGGGTCTCGGCGGGCATTGAACTCGGTACTGGTACAGTTTGATCCGAAGAAAGCAGCCGAGGGCGGCTGCTCCACATCAAACTGTACCAGTACATTGAACTCGCCGGCGGAGCCCCGCCCGGCTAGAATCGTCCGCATGAAGTCCTCGCGACCGAATGGATGGAGCCCTTGGTTGTTCCGTATCCCGATGATCCAGTTATTTGTGACAACGATCCTCGCGACGGGCTGCATGGCCGACGGCGGTTCGCCGAAGGTGCAAACGACCACGAGCGCCCCGGCTGTCAGCGCGACGCCGGCCGCCAAGACCTCGTCGGGCGATGCGAAGGTCGACGCGATTCTCGATCGGCTGGAGACTAAAGGGCAGGCGATCAAGGGACTGGGCTGCAAGCTGATCTATCGCTTCGTCATTGTCGCCCCTGTGGGGGATCAACAGGTCAAGGAGGGCTCATTGCTTTTTGCACGCGGTGAGCCGAATTCCAAATTCTTCGTCCATTTCCAGAAGCTGATCGCCGACGGGATCGTAAAGGAGACGGGCGAATATTGGGCTTTTGACGGTCGTTGGCTCGTCGAGCGCAATGACGTAGGAAGAACGATCATCAAGCGCGAGATCGCAAAGTCAGGAGAGCGGCAGGACCCCTTCAAAATCGGCAAAGGCCCCTTCCCCCTGCCGCTCGGCCAGAAGCGCGAGGATATCTTGACGAACTTCAAGGTAAACCTCGCGGACTTCACCCTCGGCGATCCGCGGAACAGCGACCATCTCCACTGCGTGCCGCTGCCGAACACCCAACTTGCGGAAAAATACAGCCGCGTGGAGATCTACGTCGACCGAACGACGGAGCTTCCGGTCCGCGTCGTCTCTGAGCGGGTCAGCGACGGCAACCGCATCGAGGTCGATTTCAAGGACATCGATTTACAGGCGGCCCCCGCGGGCTCTCGGTTCCGCGTCGAGGAGCCGAAGGACTATGAAGTGACGGTCGAACCATTAACGTCGGGAGATGTCCCATGAAGCAGTGCCAAGCCGCCGTTCGATTCGTAGGTCGCGGGCTCTTCGTGCTCGTGTTGGGGCTGGCCCTATCGAGCTGCGCCTCGCTTCCCCGCGGTTCGGTGCAGCGTAACGACCTATCGAAGATGAAAACGGTGGTCGTAAAGATCACCGGAAAAACCATCTATACCGCCTACGTCGCCGATACGCCGGATGCAGAGGAAACCGGCCTGATGAACGTGACCGAAGCGGACCTGCCGACCGACCGCGGCATGATATTTGTCTTCGAGCATGACCGGCTGCTGAGCTTTTGGATGCGCAATACGATCATTCCCCTGGACATCGCCTATATCCGCTCCGATGGGACGATCGTGAAGACCTATACGATGGAGCCGCTTAACGAAATAGGCTATTCCTCCATCGAGCCCGCCCGCTTCGCCTTGGAGGTCCGCGCCGGTCAGTTCGCCCAATGGGGGATCAAAGAGGGCGACCACGTCGAGTTACCGGCGGAGCTCTTCAAGTAATCGCCGAGCCGCCGAGCTTCCCGCTTAACCTCGCCCCGAATAGGACCGAAATAACTAAGCGACCCTATTCGGCAGGCCGCGGCGGGTGGAAGCAATGCCATCGACTCCCCAAGCAACCCTTCTGGAAAGACCGAGCGTTCGGCCTGAGATGGCATCCTCATCGAGTCCGGTAATCGAAGTCGTCGTTTTCGGAAGTGGATCGTGCGCAGTGGACATCATCCGCAAGCTCTCGGAGGGAACGGACTGGTGTCACGTCGAATGCGTAGGCATCGGCGACGCCACCACTGACTCGGACTTAGAGCGTTTTGACGCGGCCGTCATCGCGGATGACGGACCGGTAGTGTCGAGCATCCATCCAATGCGTGGCCGTCTGGACGCCTGGATCGAGATGCTCGGACGGGTGGGAATCGGGCAGCTTGTTCTCACGGGCGAGCCGGCCGGTCGGTTCGGGGAAGGCACCGTGTACCTGCCGCCGGATGCCCCGATGGAGCGGCTTCGCGGCGCGCTGACGGTATTGGCGCAATGGCGATCTGCGATGCGGACGCATCGGCGGCAACTGGCCGGCATGCACCGGCTGCACCAGAGCCTGCACAAACACTTTGACGAGATCGACCGCGAGCTTCAGCTTGCTTCGCGCTTGCAGCGGGATTTTCTGCCGCGCGGCGTAACCAAGATCGGGCCGATCCGCATCTCAACGCTCTACCGACCGTGCATGTGGGTCAGCGGAGATATCTTCGATATCTTTCAACTCGATGAGACGCATTTCGGTTTTTATCTGGCGGACGCGATCGGCCACGGCGTCGCGGCCGGGCTTCTTACCATGTACATCAAACACGCCATCAAGCCCAGGCGTATATCGTCGACCGGCACGGAATTGATCCGGCCGTCCGAAGTCTTGGCGATGCTCAACGACCAGCTTTCGGCACAAGACCTGCCGGACTCGCAGTTCATCACCGGATGGTACGGCGTGATCGACACCCGGTCGCTTCGGCTGGAATACGCCGTCGCGGGACATCCGCCGCCGATGCTCATCGATCGAGGCGAGTTGGTGCAGGAACTGCACGGCGAGGGATCGATGCTCGGTCTGTGCCGGGGACAGACCTACACCGACGAGTCGATGGTGCTTCGACCGGGACAGCGCGTCCTGCTCTATAGCGACGGATTGGAACCGGCGCTCATCGCCGAGCGGAGATCGCGGCCGGCGCTTTCGATACTTCAACCCGAAGCCCGGAAGCTCGTCGCGGCGCCGTCGGAAAAGCTGATCCACACGCTGGTCTCGCAACTCGACGCCCAGCCCGGTAGCTTGGCGCACGCCGACGACGTTACGCTCCTCATCCTCGACGTCGAGTCAAGCAACGAAGAATCCAACAGTAAGAAATAGGCGGACTAACGACCTGCCGGCTGGGCGAGGTTGGCGTGCAGCTTCTCCAACTCGGCCAAGTGGCGATTGTGGTCGGCGAGGATGCGGGCGATTAGCGCGTCGGCCTGTGGGCTACCGGTCGCACCGGCGGAACCGTAGGTCTTGACCAGTTGCCGCACGTTCGCGATGACCTGCGGCATCAAGAACGACAAATTAAGATAATGAACGCCGCCTAGCGCGGTCGCGTATCTTGGCGGGACCGGTGCGCCGCGCAGCGACAGGATCATCTCGACCAGTTCGTGTCCGTGCCGTCGGACGTCGGCCAACATCCTTTCCACGATCGCGTAGTCGCCCGCGGCAGGCGTATTGACGAACGGATTGGACTCTCCCAGGCGATGAATCAGACTGCCGGACTCGGCCTCCAACAATCGGTTCAGGATGTCAACGGCGTGATCCATGGTGAAGCGGTCAAATGGCGGGCGGCGCCTAGGGTTTTTCCGCAACGACGACGTGCGAGGTCCGGGTCACGGCGTAAGCGTCGCGGGAGCGGGCGTCGGAGAAGTTCTTGAGCCAACCGGCGGCGAACGTGCCGGTCAGGAGGACGCCCGCCGCGCAGAATGCGACGGCGGCTTGGCCCAGCGGAGAAACCCGTAGCGGCGGCCGGCCGTCGTCCACGAAGTACATCGCGTACGCCACGCGGGCATAGTAGTACAGGCTGATGAGCGTGTTGAAGACGGCGACGAAGATCAGCCAGATCAGCTTCGCATCATAGAGGGCGAGAAGCAGATACCACTTCGCGATGAAGCCGCCGAACGGCGGCAAGCCGACCAGCGAAAAGAGACAAATCGCCATCACCACGGCGAGCAGCGGCGCGCGGCGGCCCAGGCCGCTGAACGCGTCGATCGTCTCCTTGCCCGTCGCCCAATAGACGAGGGCGACGCAACCGAAGGCGCCGAGGTTCATCAGGAGATAGACGGTCAGATAGGCGATGACGGCGCTGAAGGCCGGGTGCGCGACGAGGGCCGCTCCCTCGG
>CAYMXF010000298.1:0-4443 GCA_964393935.1 uncultured Planctomycetaceae bacterium | reverse complement strand
TTGCCGGAGCCGGTGCGGACGGCACAGACGGCGACGACGGGTTTGGTGGACGGCAGCATCGTCGCCCGCGTCCCGATGAGTTGGAAGCTCGCCCCGGCGGCGTTGGCTCGTGCGGCCATGTGCATGACGTAGTCGTGCGGGACGTCGGAGTAGGAGAAGACGGCCAGGTCGATATTGTGCTGGGCGATCAATGATTCGAGTTGATCCTCGGGGTGGATGGGAATGCCTTGCGGGTAGAGCGGGCCGGCGAGGGCGGCGGGGTAGGTGCGGCCTTCGATGTTGGGAATCTGCGTGGCGGTGAAGGCGACGACCTTGTAGCGCGGGTCGGCGCGGTAGCAGCAGTTGAAGTTGTGAAAGTCGCGGCCGGCGGCGCCGAGGATGAGGACGCGGATTGCAGAATCAGACAGGACCATGGGTTACGTCCAGACGCGCTCTAAGGGCTGCGCGGTCCGCCGGCTGTTTTCACAGTCACAAAAATCGCTTGACAAGAGGTCGCGCAGAAATGTATTATATCGGCTGCCGAAGCGATCTAGCACCGGCCCAAGTACCCGGTCCGCGAGTGAAAAAGCCGGGGGCGTCAGGGCGTCGAGCTTCGCTCACCCAATCCGGCTTGCCGGAGCGCCTTTCTCGCCTTGTGCCGATCCGCTTCGGCGTTTTTCTGCGATGGAAGCGTCGGGACGGACTCTTGCTATCGCGCATGTTGGAAGGGATTCTCCCATGATGACAAAAGCGTCAGTCTTCGAGGGAATCTTCGATGGTGTCGAGCCGCTCGATCAGGTCGGCCGGTAGAGCCGATCGGACGGCGGAATCGATGAGCCCGACGCCGAGCATGTCCGCGATGTGAACCCGGTCGATGTCTCGAAACGAAGTCAATTTCATGCGAACCAGCGCCGGGAGGTCGATGACCCAGAAGTCTTCGGGATCGCGGACCGCTTCAGCTAGCTGCGGCGCCGCATGTGTGTAGGATGGCCGTACACGTTCACCGGCCCAGACCAAGTGAACCCCAGACCGCCGATCCGGCTCTTCAGGATCGATAAAAAGCACGAGACGGCGTAAGTCATGTTTTTGAAAACCTAGGGATTCCAATGTAGACGTCACTCGCCCGGCATCGCTTCGATCCACCAGCAGATCGACATCCTTTGTGGCTCGGGTGGCGCTGCGATTCTTTCGGGCGACCCAAGTGGCCACCGCGTTGCCGCCGATGACCGCGTATCGGATGCCCGCCTGATCCAGGGCTGTAGCGACCCGCTTGAGCCGTCTTTCGACGCGGTCAACCGCCATGACAAATGCCGTAAATGTGGCCGTGCTCATTCAGCGTCATTTTAGCGGGGAGCGTCACGATATTCTAGATTGCTCTCAGGATGCTGAGGAAAATCATCGCGTCGGCTCGGCGTCGGCGAGGATGGGGCCGATTCGGTCCATCGCCCATTCGATCTCGTCCTTTTTGATGATGAGCGGCGGGGCGAAGCGGATGACGTCCTCGTGGGCGTCCTTGCAGAGGATGCCTTCGCCCATGAATTTCTCGCAGAAGCAGCGGGCGTTGCCGTACTCGGGCTTGATCTGCACACCGATCAGGAGGCCGCGGCCGCGGATTTCCTTGACCGCCGCCGACTTAACGGCCTTGAGCTTGTCGCGGAAGAAGGCGCCCTGCTCCTTGGCCGCTTCCTCCAGGCCCTCATCGCGGATCATCTCGATGGCCACGCGGGCGACGGCGCAGGCCAGCGGATTGCCGCCGAAGGTCGAGCCGTGGTCGCCGGGTTTGAAGACGCTCATGATCTCGCGCGACGTGACGATCGCGGAGATGGGGACGATGCCGCCGCCCAGGGCCTTGCCCAGGCACATCATGTCGGGCCGGGCGTCCTCGCCTTCGTGCTGCCAGGCGAAGCGGTCGCCGGTGCGGCAGAGGCCGGTCTGAATCTCGTCGGCGATGAAGAGGATGTTGTGCTTGGTGCAGATGTCCCGGACCTTCTTCAGGTAGCCTTCTGGGGGGACGAGGATGCCGCTCTCGGCCTGGATGGGCTCGACGAGAAAGGCGGCGGTGTGCTTGTTGATGGCTTTTTCCAATGCCGCCACATCGCCAAAGTTCACGAGCGGGAAGCCGGGCGTGAAGGGGCCGAAACCGTCGCGGTATTGGGCGTCGGTGCTGAAGCTGACGACGGTGACGGTTCGACCGTGGAAGTTGCCCTTGGCGCAGATGATCTCGGCCTTGTCCTTGTCGATGCCTTTGATTTTGTAGCCCCACTTGCGAGCGGCCTTGATCGCCGTCTCGACGGCCTCCGCGCCGCTGTTCATCGGCAGGACGGTTTCGTAGCCGGAGAGTTCGCAGAGTTCCTTGCAGAAGGGGCCGAGCTGGTCATTGTGGAAGGCGCGGCTGGTGAGCGTCACCTTGCTGAGCTGCTTCGACGCCGCGGCGATCAGGCGCTCGTGGGAGTAGCCGAAGTTCAGGGCCGAGTAAGCCGAGAGCATGTCGAGGTAGCGGTTGCCGTCGACGTCCGTCACCCAACAGCCCTCGCCGGATTCGATGATGACCGGCAGGGGGTGGTAGTTGTGCGCGCCGTATTCGTCGGCGATGCGGAGGTGTTCGGCGGTCTTGGAGTCCTTGACGGCGGTGGTCATTGGGGTGTCCCCTGGCTTGGCTTCCTTGCGATGGACCCGGCAAAAGGGGGCCGGATTGGCGGGGATGATAGCGGGGGCGGCGACGGTCAACAACACGCGGGAAGAAGGGTGGCCCGCCGCTTCAGTCCCGGCGCGCCGGGAGGGGACGCCAATTCTCCGCCCGTTAGGACGGCTTGTCGGGGCTAGCAGTGGGGATAGAATGACGTTGGCCTGCTGATGTGGCGGGCGTAGGTCCCCGTAGCTCAATTGGATAGAGTGTCGGCCTCCGAAGCCGAAGGTTACAGGTTCGACTCCTGTCGGGGACGGTCATCTACGGGATGCCGGCACATTCAGCGGAGCCGACCCTCGGCAGGTCGCCACGGGCGACTCGACTAGGCGAACTGGCGAGCCCGGCGCTGTTCACTTGGAACTGCTGGGCGCGGCGGACCGGCAAGAGCTTCACGTTCAGCCGGCGGTGGATGTCGCCGCGCGGCAGCCTTACAGCCGCAGCGCGCCGTTCTCGACCAGCACCTTTCCGTCCACTTTGACCGTACTGCCGGGTAGGAAGCCGCTGAGATCGAACGAGGCAGCGTTCGTCCCGCCGGCCCACGTGTTGTTGCCGACGCCGATGGAGACCATGCCCGCCGGGATCCACGACAGCAGCTTGCTGTCCTTCGGGATCTTCAGGCTCTCGTTGATGCCGATGTCCACGAAGGCGAAGGCGTCCTTATCGCCGATGGCAGCGTCGTAGAGCGCCTTGAGCGGTTCGAGGCCCGACTTGGCGGTCATCTCGGTCAGCTTGCCGGCCTTGAACGTTAACGTCAGTCCGGTGATCTCCTTGCCTTGGAAGATGCTGCGATCGACGACCACCTTGCCCTCGGCCGTCCCCACCACGGGCGTCGTGTAGACTTCTCCAGCCGGCAGCCAGACCTGACAGGCCGGCCCGCCCTTGGCGAGATCCTGGCTAGAGATCACGCCGTCCGAGACGAACACCGGCCGCTTCTCGATCCGGAATCTCAGGTCCGTTCCGTTGGAGTTGGTGATCTGCACCACCTTGCCGGCCGCCACGACTGCCTTGACCGACTCGCCCGTGTTCTGGAGCCTCGAGTAGTCCGTATTGACGGCCGCCCAGAAGATGTTCGCCAGCTCGTCCTGAGACAGACCGTATTGTCGGGCCGTCGACGCCGTCGGGTAGAGCCCATTCCCGAGGCTCACCTGCCGCACGTTCCGCTTGAGCATCGCCTCCATGACGGGTTGCATCGCCTTGCCACTGGCCGCGATCCGCTCCGGCGCGACGCCCGCCAGCGCTGCGGGGTTGTCCGTAGAGTTGATCTCGATCGATGCGCTGATCATGTTGGCCAGCTTCGACTCAAACTCTGGCGACTGCGCGTCGAACTTGGCCGGCACGTCGTCGAACAGGCTCCGGGCCAGCCGCTCGCTGCCGATCGAGATCAGCGGGAACGCGCCCAGCTTGCGCACGTTGATCGCGATGTTCTCCAGCAGCTCGATGTCGCGCGGCGTACCACTGACCAGCACAAGATCGCCCTCCTTGATGTTGGCGCTTTGATTGACAAGCGTCCGGGCGGTGGCCTGCCAGTTGGGCTCCGCTGCCGTCGCGGCCGCGACGGCCGTCATGCTGATCCCCGCGCCGACAGCGCAGAGGACCTTACCAAACCTACTTCCGAGTTTCATGGGTCACCTCTTTCATTCGACGTACCTCATTACCGCGTTGACCGGTCGACGCGGCCGGTCGGGCTTTTACCGATCGCGCATTATACCCCTCCCCCGCGTTTGCAAGAACTTTTTTCGGGACGTTTTTCGGCCGGATCGGCAGGCCCATCGGGCCTC
>CAYMXF010000297.1:0-4461 GCA_964393935.1 uncultured Planctomycetaceae bacterium | reverse complement strand
CATTGGCTGGAAAAGAAATGCGCATTTACGACCTGCGGTCAGAGGGGTTTTGGCCAGGCGAGGGCTGCGGATTCGTGGTGCTGATGCGAGAAGAGGAGGCGAAGGCACGGCGCAAGCGGATTCACGCTTTCATTCGCGGATGGGGCGTTTCTTCCGACGGAAGCGGCGGGATCACACGACCGGAGGCGGTAGGTCAACTCCTCGCTCTGCGGCGGGCTTATCGGCGGGCGGGCTTCGGGATCGAGACCATTGCCTATTTCGAGGGCCATGGGACCGGTACGACCGTCGGCGACGCGACCGAGTTGGAGGTCCTGACGAGGGCACGCCACGAGGCCATCGCCGCCGCCAACGCCGCCCGACCCCTGACCCCTGACACCCGACCCCCGATCCCTGACCCCACCCCGGCGGCGATCGGCTCCATCAAGGCGAACATCGGACACACCAAGGCCGCGGCGGGCATGGCGGGTCTGCTTAAAGCCGCGATGGTGCTCCGGGAAGGCGTGATTCCTCCGATCACCAGTTGCATCGAACCTCATCCGCTTCTGTGCGGAGAGTCGGCAGCGCTTCGAGCGCCGCAAGTGCCGGAAGTTTGGCATGGCGAAGGGCCGTTCCGCGCGGGTGTGAGCGCGATGGGCTTCGGCGGACTCAATACGCACGTCGTCATGGAAAGGGCAGGCTCAGGAGAAATCGTGGTACAGCCGCCCTCGGCTGTGTTCTTCGGCGCGCCCTTGAGTCCCACGGTGCAAAAGAGCGGCCGCGCCGTGCCGATCCCATCAAATTCCTGTACACAAGACGCTGAAGTCTTCGTATTCGCGGCCGACAACGCGGAGGAGTTGCGCGCGAAAGCCGGACGAGTGCGGGCCTATGCCGGCCGGCTCTCGCGCGCGGAATTGACCGACCTCGCGGCCGAGCTGGCACACAGCGGTGAGAGTAGGGAGTACCGTGCGGCCGTGGTCGCGGGCACGCCGGCGGAGCTGGCGGAACGGTTGGCCCGGCTCGATCGGTGGCTGGAAGAGGGCGTTACGCAGAGGTTGGACATTCCCGGCGGCGTTTTCGTGGGCCACGAAAAGCAGACACCCAGGGTTGCGCTGCTGTTACCCGGGCAAGGCAGCCCGACGTATCGGACGGGAGGCGCCTGGCGGCATCGGTTCGCGACGGTGCGAGAGTTGTATGACGCCGCGTTGTTCTCGCCGGACGGTGACGATGTGCGGACGGAAGTGGCACAACCCGCCATCGTGACGGCGGAGTTGGCGGCGCTGCGAGTGTTGCGCGATTTAGGCGTCGATGCGGACGTCGCGGTCGGGCACAGCCTGGGCGAATTGACCGCTCTCTACTGGGCCGGAGCGATGGAAGAAGACGCGCTTCTCCGCATAGCGTGTATGCGCGGCCAAGCGATGGCGGATTTGCCCGGTCCAAACGGAGCGATGGCGGCGATCGCGGCGGCGTCCGAACAAGTCGAGACGATCATCGCCGGGACGGGCGCGATCATCGCCTCGTTCAATACGCCGAGCTTGACGGTGATTTCGGGTGAGGCGGGGGCGGTCAGTGAAGCGATGTCGCGCGCCAAGCGGAGTGACATCCGCGCAACGCGGCTCAAGGTATCACACGCGTTCCATTCTCCGCTCGTTTGCGCGGCGGCGGCGCCGCTGGCGCGACAGATTCGTTCGGAGACCCTGCGACCGCTAGGACGAAAAGTGGTTTCGACGATAACCGGAAAAGTTTTGCCGGCCGGGATGGATGTAAACGAACTATTGATTTCGCAGTTAACCTCGCCGGTGCGATTCACCGAGGCGGTCATTCTGGCGGCGAAAGCGGCGGACCTTTTCATCGAAGCGGGTCCGGGGCGCGTGCTCGGCGGTCTGGTGTCGGAGTTCGTCGACAAACCCGTCGTGTCATTGGATGCTTGCGGCGAGTCTTTCGGCGGATTGCTGCGGGCGATCGGCGCAGCGTTTGCGCTAGGGGCGTCCATCCGTGTCGAAGCCCTTTTCGCGGATCGTCTGGTGCGGCCGTTCGCGCTGGATTGGCGGCCGAAGTTCATCGCCAACCCTTGCGAGGCAGCGCCGATGTTGGAGGAAGGCCCGGCGCCCGAGACGCCGACGAAAGCCAAGCCGTCGCAGGTGGACGCCGAGGTTCGGCCGTCGGGGGGGACGCCTTTCCAAGTCGTCCGCGAACTCGTCGCGCGGCGCGCGGAGCTGCCGTTGGAGGTGGTCCGAGAGGACAGCCGGTTGCTGGGCGACTTGCATTTGAATTCGATCGTCGTCGGACAACTTGCCGTCGAAGCGTCGAGGCAACTGGGGTTGCCGCCGCCCGTCGCGCCGATGAACTTCGCCAGCGCAACGGTCGGAAACGTGGCGGACGCGCTGACGGAATTGGCCCGCACGAGTACCAACGGCAATGGACGAAAGGGTCCGCGATTCCCGGCGGGGGTTGATACCTGGGTGAGGCCCTTTGCCGTCGAATGGCGGGAGACGTCGCGGCCCGCACCGCAAGACGCCGCGCGCGTCGGGAGCCGGCCAGGGCAAGGCTGGCGCGTGATTGCACATCCGTTCTGTCCCTTCAAGCCGAAGGTCTGCGCGGGGCTGGCGCTGGCCGGGATGGACGGCGGGGTCATGGTGTGTGTTCCTCCCAAGTATGTGGAGGACAGCGCATCGCTGCTGTTGGAAGGCGCGAGGGCGGTGCTGGGCGAGCGTAACGCCGAGCGATTCGTGATCGTCGAGGATGCGCGCGAGAATGAGCCGCCCGGAGGTCTCGGCGCCGCGGCGTTCGCGAGGACACTGCATCTTGAAGCCCCCCATGTGGATGTAAGCGTCGTGCATGTGCCAACGCAGCATCCAAGGGCGGTCGAGTGGGTCTTATCAGAGACGCATGAGGCCGGCTTTCACGAAACGCGGTTCGATTCGAGCGGCCGGCGATATGAACCCGTGTTGAAACCGATCGAGTTGCAGCCCTCTCCAACGGCGCCGCTATCCGCGGAGGATGTGTTGCTGGTAACAGGAGGGGGAAAGGGGATCGGCGCGGAATGCGCGCTGGCCATGGTGCAAGAATACGGCGTGCGCCTTGCCGTATTGGGAAGATCCAAACCGAATCTGGATGCGGAACTGGCACACAACCTGGAGCGATTCAAGACCACCGGCGTACCCTTCCGGTATTTTTCAACGGACGTCATCGATCCGGACGCCGTGCGCGCCACCATCGCACAAGTGCGGGAGACGCTTGGGTCGGTGACGGCGTTCCTGCACGGTGCGGGGGTGAACACGCCCCAGTTGCTCACTGATCTCGACAAGGCCGCTTTCCATCGCACGGTCCTGCCCAAGCTTCAAGGGGCGCGGAATGTGCTGGCGGCGCTGGATCCGTCGCGGCTCAAGCTCTTCGTGGCCTTCGGATCGCTGATCGCCCGTACCGGCATGGCGGGCGAGGCGGATTATGCCGTGGCCAATGACTGGCTGGCGTCGCTGGCCGAGCGTTGGAAGGCGGAACATCCCCAGTGCCGCTGTCTGGCGGTGGAGTGGTCGGTGTGGTCGGGCGTGGGGATGGGCCAGCGGCTCGGGCGCGTCGAGTCGCTGGCGCGGCAAGGCGTTACTCCGATCCCGCCGGACGAGGGTGTGCGAATCTTCAAGCAACTGGTAAGCAGCGAGTCGCCTGTAAGAGTGGTGGTGTGCGGCCGGTTCGGCGAGGGGCCGACCTTGCGGGTGGAGGGTGCGCCCCTGCCGTTCCTGAGGTTCCTGGAATCACCGCAGGTCTATTACCCGGGCGTGGAACTGGTGGCCGACGCGACGATCTCCTCGGCCTCGGATCCCTACCTCGACGATCACATTTTTCATGGCGAGCGGCTGCTGCCGGCGGTGATGGGTCTCGAAGCGATGGCCCAGGCGGCGATGGCGCTCGTCGGCGTGGATCGAACGCCGTCGTTCGAGGCCGTCGAATTCAGCCGCCCCATTGTTATGCCGCAAGGGGGCGAAGCAACCCTCCGCGTCGCCGCGTTGGTGCGAAAGGCGGGCTTCGTCGAGGTTGCCGTACGGTGCGATCAGACGGGATACGGCGTCGATCACTTCCGCGCGGTATGTCGCTTTGACCAGCGCGCTGACGACGCGCGGGAGTCCGAGGCGCTGCGAGTTTCGGAACTGCCGGATGTGCTGCCGTTGGCGCCGGAGTCGGATCTTTACGGCAAGCTGCTGTTTCATTCGGGGCGTTTTCGGAAAATCAGCGCGTATCGGAGGCTCCGGGCGCGACAGTGTCTTGCCGAACTGAGCGACGCGCGTGCGGGCAGCGGCGAGGACGGTTGGTTCGGAGCGTATCTGCCGGGGCGGCTCGTTCTGGGCGATCCCGCGGCGCGCGATGCGACGATCCATGCGATTCAGCCCTGCATCCCTCATGCCACGGTGCTTCCGATCGGCGTCGGGAAAATCGATCTCCTTTCCAATCCCGGCGCGCCGGGAGCGCGCGCAAAGTTTGTGGAGGCGC
>CAYMXF010000296.1:0-4499 GCA_964393935.1 uncultured Planctomycetaceae bacterium | reverse complement strand
GCTGTCGGAGGACGACATCGAGGCGCTGGGCCAGGAATGGCACCGTATCCACCGTTGGTTGGAGGGCCTCGCCAGTGGTTCTTCGCGGTCCTATGTCGAAGCGGCTTGGGTCGAGCCGTTGCCTCAAGAAGCGGCTTTCTTGGAAAGGCTCGATGAGATTGAGTTTGCTTTGGGGGAGAACGAAATGCTTCATCGGCGGTGGAGAGTGCAGGGCATGCGGTAAGGGTTTTCGCTTAGCGGGCAAGAAACCTGGATTTTCTCGGAATAATTTCGCCGGACACGTTGTTTAGGAATATGATGGGTGGGAGCTAGTTGCTGGCCGGGAACGGGTGAGCGGCACCGGTAAGTGGATCATGGGCAGGAACGCACGAATCTTGATCACGGCGACGGCGGCGAGCACGGTTTTCTGCGCCACGGCCTCGGCGGATATTGTCGTGGATCATCAGCCGCATCCATTTGGCGGGCTCGGTTCCGATACCTCGTTTACTCCGGACCCGTCCTTGCCGGGTGTTTCCTGGCAGCGGGTGGCGGACGACTTCGTGCTGACGGAACCGGCGATTATCCGTCAAGTCAATTTCTGGGGATTCTACAACGCGGACAATCCGCCCTCCTCCGAGGAGATGCGGTTGCGAATCCTCGGCGCTCGGATGGGAGACGCGCTCCCGGATGAAAGCAATGTTGTTCGCGAGGAGATGGTTCAAAACCCATCGCGAACTTGGACAGGCCGTCTTGTCGCCACCGGCATCGCTCCGCGCGAATATTTCTTTACGACGAACCTCGCATTGGAACTTCGACTGGAGGCGAGCACGGCTTACTGGTTAGAAATCGTACAAGTCGGCGCTGTGGACACGCGGTTTCGATGGGAGTTTTCGCGCGCCGATCGAAACGGGCAAGCCTCTATTAACATCATTCACGATTGGAGAAATACGTTTCCTGGCGTTGATTCTGATACAGCCTTTCAACTTTCTACGATCCCAGAGCCTTCGACGTTAATCTTGTCGGCGATGGCCTTCTGTCTAACGAGGAGGTCGACACGATGAGCCACCGCCTAACAACGGTTTGGTTGGTCCTTCTCGTTACGGCTCCTGCCTTGGCGGACATCGTCGTCGATCATCAGCCCTATCCGTCCGGCGGACTCGCATCGGATACAGCATTTACGCCCGATCCGTCCTTACCCGGCGTTTCCTGGCAGCGGGTGGCGGATGATTTCGTGTTGACGGAACCGGCGATTATCCGTCAAGTCAATTTCTGGGGATTTTACAACGCGGACAATCCGCCGGCGTCCGAGACGATGCGGCTGCGCTTCCTGGGCGCGAGGCAGAGCGATGGCCTGCCGGATGAAAGCCATGTTGTTCGCGAGCAGAGCGTTCAAAATCCGCCTCGAACATGGACGGGCCGTCTTGTAGCCACCGGTATCGCTCCGCGCGAGTACCTGTTCACAGCGAGCCTCGAATCGGAGTTGCAATTGGAGGCCAACGTGTATTATTGGCTGGAAATCGTGCAGGACGGAGCAATGGAAACGCGGTTCCGTTGGGAGTTTTCGCGCGCCGATCGAAATGGCCAGGCGTTCATAAACCAAGCTGTAGGGGGTTGGCGAACGACGCTCCCCGGCGGCGCACTGGATACGGCCTTTCAATTATCAACTATTCCAGAACCAAGTGCTTTTGTGCTTTTTATGCTTGGCTTGTTTTTAGGCGGAAAGCCGTTCCGCCGAAGAGAACAGCGCAGGAGGTGATCATGATTCATCTATAGTTAGCGTTTCCCTGTCGGTCGATTGTGAAGAGAAAAACTTGGGGGGAAGGAGAGCCTCACATGAGTCAGCTGCGGACCGCATCGTCTCGAACAACCGAAATTCTCATCCTTCTCAGCTTGACGGCAACCGCTTACTTTCAGCGCTCTTCGAGGGCCGAATGCCCACCGGCCGGCGTCCTCTCCTACGATGACGTCGTGGTCGCCACCGGCGAACTGGCGGCCGACGGAACGGTCGGAATCACTGAGTGCGGGCGCTTTATCGTCGCTTACGCGACCGCCGAATCCAGCAATTACCAGGTCTTCGCCGCCCGCTTCCTTCCTGACGCCGGCCCCCTCGACAACGCGCCGTTCGCCATCAGCGAGCGGAATGTCGATCTGTACGACACCCACAGCCAGTTCAACGTTCAGCCGTCGATCGCGGTGAGCCGCTCAGGAACCGTTCACATCGGGTGGGTGACCAGATGCGAGGAATGCCGGTATCCTCGATCGGAGGATTGCCCGGTCCCGCCCGTAGGGCCTTGCCCGGAGCCGAACGACGGGGAATTGATCCAGCAATCGGACTTTCCCTTCGACAATCCGCCCTCGCCCTTGTCGATCCCCATTGAGCCGGGTGATCGCCGGGTCAACGCCGGCCCGTCGGCAGGTCGGTCGGACGGGTCGTCTTATCGAATCGCATGGACGAATTACGATCGGGAATCATCGTGCGCTCCGCCCTACGACACGAGCGCATTGTAAGGCGTTAATCGTGATTCCGGCTCTTTCCTGGATGCTTGCCAATGCACGGCCGTGTATTCTCCGTGTTTGAGGCCTTACCAACCGTGCCTATCCATGCGCTCCGACGGAGTGTATATCGTTAGTTGGCAAGACCCGGAGATACCGGGAGCATCTGACAGCCCGTACAACATACTGGCGCGAGTCTTTGATTCGTCCGGAGCTTCCGTTGGAGGCGACTTTCTGATCAACAAACCCGACGTTGAACAGGAGTTGAGTACCCAAGCCAGTCCCGCCGTGGCCATCGATGATTTTGACAATGTAGTCATTGTCTGGGCCGGCTTTCAGCTCGATGGCTGCGCGTTCGACTCCCATATTTACGCCCGTCGGTTCAAGTTCGATTCGCAGAGCGGTCTGCGCGATCCCGACCCGATGGCGGGCGAAGGCCCCGCCGGCGCCTTCATTGTGGACAGCGAAGGAGACAACGGCCCCTTCCCGATCTACGTGCAGCCGTCGAATCCGACGGTGGCGCTGACGATGGATTCCGATCATGCCGGAAGGTTTTTTGTCGCCTGGAACTCGACCAGCCCGAATACCAACTCGAGCTACGAGGTCCGGGCGCAGTATTTTCGCGAGGACGGGCGAACCATGGGCAAGGAATTCCGCGTCCATTCCTCGACCGGGCTGTCGGGCGGCGCTCTGGGGGATCGCCGGATTGCAGGGTCCGGGCGCCATGCCGCTATCTTCGGCAAGCAAGGCCAGGCCCTGGTTGTATGGCGAAGCCACGACTCGTCGCAAACGGACAACGACGAGATCCGCGTGACGACCCTTCCGGTCGGCTGGGCGGATTACCAGGAGTCGCTCTTTCCCTGTACGAAGTGCGACGTTAACCGCGACGGGCTCATCGACGGTCGGGACATTCAGCCGTTCATCGACCTGCTGCTGGATAGTCCGCTGTGCCTGAGTATTGTCGACATCTGCCCCGCGGACTTAACGCTCGATAACCAAGTAACGGTGGACGACGTGCCACTCTTTGTGTGCACGCTGGTAACGGGTGTTTGGCCCTGCCCGCCCCTTTCTGCTCCTTATATCGCATATGACTGCAATAGCAATGGCATCGAGGACGCGACGGACATCGAAGAACAGACCAGCTCGGATTGCGACCTCAATTTGGTGCCAGACGAGTGCGAGCCGGATTGCAACACGAACGGAGTTCCGGACGACTGCGACGTGAACCCAGCCGACCCGGACGGCAATAGCCAAGTCAGTTTGGACTGCAACGGCAACGGCCTGCCGGATGAGTGCGAGGCGGACTGCAACACCAACGGCGTACCGGACGATTGCGACATCGATCCGGGCGACCCGGACGGCGACGAATGGGTGAGCCCGGACTGTAACGGCAACGGTTGGCCGGACGAGTGCGATTTGGCGCTGCCCGGGGGCTGGGGCAGCTTGGACTGCAACACGAACGGGATCCCCGACGAGTGCGACATCGCGTCGTGCGAGAGCGACCCGGCGTGCGGCGATTGCAATGGCAACCACATCCCGGACGGCTGCGACATCGCGGCCCATGTCAGCACGGACGCGGACACGAACGGGGTGCCCGACGAGTGCGAGGGCGAAGGGATGATGGGCGGGGGCGGGTCGTCAATGATGATGGGCGGCGAGGAGACGGGCGGGACGCCCATGTCACCCGAGGAGGAGGCCGCATGGGAGGAGTACTACGAGTGGACAGCGACGCAGTGCTGGGGACCGGCCTGCGAGGCCCCGACCGACGCGCAGTTCGCGGCGATGGTCGCGAAGCTGCAGGAACTCGGCCTGCCCGTACGGGCAGGGCACGCGGGGGGATGACGCGGCATTGCACGAGCCCATAAGGCTTGCGCCTTGCGGCTCCAACAGACAGATAATGCCGCGGTCTTAACGAACGCCGGCGTGTATCGGATCGCGGGGGTCGCTTGACGGGGCGAGGAGCGAGGCGAACTCGTCGGCGGAGGGGGCGTTTTTGACGACGCGGGCGGGGACGCCGACGACGGAGG
>CAYMXF010000295.1:0-4506 GCA_964393935.1 uncultured Planctomycetaceae bacterium | reverse complement strand
GCATGGATGGCCCACAACAATCTCGGCGTCGTGCTCTACGGGAGCGAGCGGGCGGGCGAAGCGGCACATCATTTTGAGCGGGCCATGGAGCTGAATCCGCGGAACCCGGCAGCCTACAACGGCCTGGTGGATGTGCGAATAAAACAGGAACGGTGGGATGACGCAGCCGTCCTGGTGGCCCACGCCCTCCTGATCGATCCGGCTTTTGGCACGACGCACTATCATCTGGGCCAGATCAGCGAGCACGAGAACCGTCCGAACAAGGCTTTTGAACATTACCTCCGCGCGTTGGAATTGATGCCAAACCTGACGGAAGCGCATAACGATCTTGCCATTCTGCTTGAAAATCGCGGCGATATCGACGCGGCCCTTTCACACTACTTCCAGGCGATCGACGGATTCGCATCCTCCGGCAGCGGAAAGAAGGAAGCGATGGTTCATTACAACCTTGCCGCGCTTCTGGCGAGCCGCGGCCGCGCTGATGAAGCGATGGAGCATTACCGTCAAGCGGTCTTCCTGAAGCCGGACTATGGTGAAGCCCATTTGAATCTCGCAAACCTTCTTTATCGCAGTCGTCGGATCGCGGAGGCGGCGCGACACTACGAGCAAGCTGTTCTCCAACTGCCTTCCCATGCCCAGGCCCGCTACAACTACGGAGTGGCGCTCTCGGATATGCGCCGGTTGGACGAAGCAGCGAGGCAGTTTGCCGAAGCCCTGCGAATTAAGCCGGACTACGTCGAGGCCCGATTCGGACTTGCGCGACTTTTGGAAGTCCGCGGCCGCGTCGACAAGGCGTTTCGCGAATACGAATCCATCCTGCGCGAGCACCCCGATCATGCGCCGTCGCGACAAAGATGGACGGCGCTGCGCGGTGGGACGAACCCGACGAGCGGTCCGACTTCACACCCGCGCGACACGACCCTTCCGACTTCCCATCCGAGTTAGAGGGCTTGTATGAACGAATGCAGCTCGTCGAGAGGAATCGGGTAAAGCATCTGTTCGAAATGAAGCGGCAGCGTAGGCGACGGCTCTCGTCAAAAGGCTTACGCACCCTGCCGGTTGCTTGTTGTCCTCGGCGTACGCAAAACAATTCACAGGCGCGGCGACGGGCGGGTGTTCGCTCCGGCAAACGCGGAGGCGAGAACCCCAACAAACGCTAGCAAAATTACTTTGCCCCCATGCCCCCATCCCGATCCTGTGAGGAGTCAAAAACCGACATTTTCCGCTTGACACCTAGATTATGGGGCCTTAACCTCTCCTTCACACAACCTGTTGGGGTTCGGGGAACCCCGGCGGGAGACCGTGGCAGAAAGATGCAATGTCCCTATTGCAAAGAACAACGAACTGACAAGGTCATCGACTCCAGAGCGACCGAAGGCGGGACAGTCATCCGGCGGCGACGCCAATGCTTGGCCTGCAACAAGCGATACACGACGTATGAGCGAGTGGAAGAGACCGGCAAGCTGCTGGTCGTCAAGAAAAGCGGCGAGCGCGTGCCCTACGAGCGCGAGAAGCTCCTGGGCGGGCTCCAGCGTGCCTGTTGGAAGCGCCCCATCGGCATTGAAGCGTTGCAACATCTCGCGAACGAAGTCGAAGAGGAAATCTTCCGCCTCTTTGACCGCGAGGTGCCCAGTTCCTATCTCGGCAACGCCGTCTCCCTGCGACTCCAAAAGCTCGACAAGATCGCTTACCTGCGGTTCGCCAGCATGTATCACGAATTCCAACTCGTCGATGACTTTATCCAAGAAGCCAAGGCGATTTTGGACCGCGACCAACGTGAGATCGCGGGCCAGCAGGATTTATTCAATGAATGATCCGATTGTAAACGGCACCGGTCTCCGCGTCGCCAAGCGCGACGGAACCGTGGAACCCTTCGTCATCGGTAAAATTTTGAACTGCGTACAAAACGGTCTCGCGGCCAGCGGCGAACCGCTGGCCCTGAACACCAGCGCCGTCGGCGGACTCGCCGAAGCGGTGTACGAATATCTCAAGACCTCGTACTCCGAGTCGCCCGTGTCGTCCAAGAACTTGGCCGAACTCGTCGAACTCGTACTCTCCCAGACGGGACACTCCACCGCGAGCCTGGCCATCCGCCAACACGCCTACTATCGCAAACGCCAGCGACGCAGAGTCACCGTTGCGACGACGCGGCCGGTCGACGGACGCTTCGTACAGAAGCGTTGGAACAAGACCCTGCTCATCCAGCATTTGCGGCGACATCACCTGCTCGATACCCCGGCTTCAAGGATGATCGCCGGCCGTGTCGAGCAGATGATTTTTGAATGCGGACTCTGCTCGGTCACCAGCGGCCTGGTCCGGGAGATGGCCCGAAGCGAGATGCTCGCGTGGGGCCTGCTCGCCGGGGCCTTGGTCGTCAAAAAGACCCGAAAGGAGTACGACACCAGAAGGGTCGAGGACCGCACCGAGTCCGCATGAAACAATCGAGCGCTCCAGCGCGAGCGCGGCGGGTGGGACCGATCATGGAAGAGTAGCAACGGACGCCGGTCCCGCCGCTTTTTGGCCTGTCGTAAGACTCCGCCCTCATCCGAGCGCCACGGCGTGGGCACTCGTCTTGCGACAGGCTTCTTTATTGCGCTACTGATGGTCCTACACCACCGGCGGGCGGCCGATCGAGTAATAGGTGAATCCCCGGCGACGAATCTGGTCGGGCTTGTAGAGGTTCCGACCGTCGAAAATCACCGGCTGCTTGAGCAGCGTCTTGAGCCGATCGAAATCCGGCGAGCGGTATTCGTTCCATTCGGTGCAGATCACCAGCGCGTCGGCCCCTTGCGCGGCTTGATAAGCGTCCAGGCAATACTCGATTTTCGCCCCGAAGACCTGCCGCAGATTCGCCAGCGCCTTCGGATCGCTGATCCGAACCTTGGCCCCGGCGTCGAGCAGCCCCTGGATCACCCGCAGCGCGGGGGCCTCGCGGATATCGTCGGTTTTGGGCTTGAACGCCGCGCCCCAAATCCCGAAGGTCCGACCCGAAAGCTGCCCTTTGAAATGCGAGCGAATCCGATCGACGAGCAGCTCCTTCTGTCGTTCGTTGAGCTGATGCACCTGCGAAAGCAGATCGGCGGGCACCTTCGCCTCCTTCGCCACGTGCCACAGCGCCTGCACGTCCTTGGGGAAGCAGCTCCCGCCGTAGCCGATGCCGGGATATAGGAAGTGCGACCCGATCCGCGCGTCATAGCCGATCCCCTCACGGACCTCGTCCACGTCGATCCCCATCGCCTCGCAGATGTTCGCAATCTGGTTGATGAAGCTGATGCGCGTGGAGAGATAACAGTTCGCCGCGTACTTGACCATCTCCGCCGCCGCGCGTCGGACGACCAGGATCGGGTGCCGGTTACGCACAAACGGCGCGTACAGCTCTTTCATCATCTCCGCCGCTTGCGCATCCTCGGAGCCGATCACCACGCGGTCAGGCCGTTGAAAGTCATCCACCGCCGAGCCTTCCTTGAGAAACTCGGGGTTGCTGATGACCGCGATGGGGTGCTTCGCCACCGGCGTCACCAGCTTCTCGACCTGGGCGCACGTCCCGACCGGCACCGTGGATTTCATCACCAGGATCGTCCGCTTGTTCACGTTCCTGGCGATCTCCTGCACCGCGGCGAAGATCGCCGAGAGGTCCGCCGCGCCGTCGTCGCGCTGGGGCGTACCGATGGCGATGAAGATGATCTCCGCGTGATGCGTCGCCTCAACGAGGTTCGTCGTCAGGCGAAACCGTTTGGCATCGAGGTTGGCCTTCAGCAGGTCAGTGAGGCCCGGCTCGAAGATGGTACACTCGCCGCGCGAGAGCTTGGCGACCTTCTCGGCATCGACGTCCAGCCCAACAACGTCATTACCCGTATCCGCCAGGCAAACGCCCGTGACCAGCCCGACGTAACCCGTCCCGACGATGGTGATTCGCATAGCGATCTCTCTCCGGCGGACGCGTGGGGCGTCCTCTCAACACGGTGGAAACATTATCGGCGATTGCGGCGGATCGATCCAGTCTGAAGCAGCGGGATGGAAGCCCGCCGATTGCAATCGACGGGTATTATTGCAAGCGGCCGAGAACCAGTGTCACGTCCTGAATCGAATGCCCGCAGAGCTGGCCGATGTTGACGATCCGCGCGGGCTCCTGCGGCGTGTCGGTGCGCCAGAGGATCAGTTGATCCCGACGATCGTTGACCCCGACGACCCAGTCGGCAGCCGCATGTCCCCATCGGACCGGCTGGCCGCAACGGTATTCAACGCTGAAGGCGTCGCCGAGAACGAGCATCTCCAAGTGCGGCTGTCGGTCGCCGACCAGCAGCCGCGCCGCCCCGCCGCCCTCCAACCATGCGAGCGATTCTACCGCGCGGCTACAGGCAGGTCGCAACGTCTCGTACGAATCAAACGCCCCGAAGAGCCAACGCACGATCCGCCCATCTGATAGGCCGGCGATGACCGATTCATCCGCAACGAGTAGCGCGGTCACATTCGCCGGGGCCGCGAGCGTAGCGACGACCTCACACG
>CAYMXF010000294.1:0-4545 GCA_964393935.1 uncultured Planctomycetaceae bacterium | reverse complement strand
GTCGAGCTTCTGCTGCTGTTCGCCGGAGACGTTGGCGGCGCCGGAATCGCCGAGGATGTCGAGGATGCCGGCGCGTCTGACGTTCGCGGAAATGATCCGCGCGGCCAGCGTGATGCCGGACAGCAGCCAGCTAAACCCGCCGGTCGCGGTCGGGTGATTCCGCTCGGTGCAAAGGATGTGCTCCTCAACGGTGATGAAGCGGTTGGGGGTTTGCATCATTTCGACCAAGTGAGACGCTCCTGAGAGGCGAGTCAGCCGACTGTCGCAATCGCCGCCCTCGTCGGCGAACCTCTAATTGTACCTGAATCGCAGACCCGGTCAGGGACCAGCACGGGCGGACGAGCAGCAGGTCTGTTTATCCCGACATCAAATGTCTTGGAAAAACGTTTTACACGTCTTGAAGCCGCTGCTCGCGGTCAAACCGCCGCAGGGCCTGGATAATATCGTCGAGCCGTCCCGCGCTGACCTGTTCGAGGGAATAGCTCACATTGACGCGATGATCCGTGCAGCGGTTCTGAGGGTAGTTGTACGTGCGGATGCGTTCGTTACGGTTGCCCGAGCCGATCATGCTCTTCCGCGTCGAGTCGCGTTTGGCACGCTCTTGTTCCTCGTAATGGCTCTTCACGCGGCTGGCCATCAAGCGCCGCGCCTTGGTACGGTTCTTATGCTGGCTGCGCTCGTCGCGCATCGAGACGGTGATGCCCGTCGGGATGTGTTCGAGCTTGATCGCCGAGGCGACCTTGTTGACGTTCTGCCCGCCGGGGCCGCCCGCCGCGGAGACGTGTTCGAGTACGTCCTTGTCCCAATCGATGTCCACGTCGGTCTCCGCGACTTCGGGCAAGACGGCGACCGTTGCGGCGGAGGTGTGGATGCGGCCCTGCGTCTCGGTCGTCGGGACGCGCTGCACGCGGTGGCCGCCGCCTTCGTAACCGAAGTGTGTAAAGACCTCCGGGCCCTTGACGCTGAAGACGGCGTCTCGATACCCGCCTTGGTCCGAAGCCGACAGGTCCAGCACCTCGACCTTGAAGCCGTGCGCGGCCGCGTAGCGGTTGTAGATCTCGAACAGGTCGCGGGCGAACAGCGCGGCCTCCTCGCCGCCGGTGCCCGCGCGGATTTCCATGATGATCGATTCGATATTGGCGTCGTCGCCGGCGATCAGCCCGTCGATCAAGCCTTCTAGAAGAGCCCCGGATTTGGCCTGCAATTCCGGTAGTTCCGAAAGAGCGAGTTCGCGCATCTCGGCGTCGCTGGTCGCATCGGCGGCGATGGATTCGGCCTCCTCCATCTGCGTGCGGAGTTTCTTGTACTCCATGTAAGGCTTCACCATGCGCCCGAGATTGTGGTGCTCCTTGGCCAGGGCGACAATTCGCGCGGAGTTGCCCGCCACGGTGGGATCACCCATCTCATTCGTGATCGCGTCGTAACGGGCCGCCAGCTCGTCGAGCTTGGCCAGTAGCGCCGGGTTGGTAGCGACTTCGGGCATACGCGTTTCCTGGAAAACGAAACACGCCGCGATCCGCCCGCGAGGGCAAAATGCGGCGTGAGGATGATCGGTCGTAAAGCTAAGCCTTAGTCGGAGCGGACTTGCCTTTCTTGACGGTCTTGAAATAGTCGCCGCCGAATTTCTTCTGGAACTTCTCGACACGGCCGGCGGTGTCGACGAACTTCTGGGTGCCGGTAAAGAAGGGGTGGCACGCCGAGCAGATTTCCACGGCGATCTTCTCCCGGGTGCTGCCGGTCTCGAAGGTGTGCCCGCAGCCGCAGGTCACGGTACACTTGAAGTACTTCGGATGGATGTTGCTCTTCATGGAAGTATCCCGCTATCTCGGCATCAATGCGCGAGCCATGTAGTTTAGCACGTCCGAGCCCCCTTGCAAGGGCCGAGCCGCGCACGATCCCACCATGGGTATATAATGAGGGGACGAATGGAATAAACCGATCTAGGTGGGGCCGTTCGTATCTCTTGGCGGGTTCGATAGATGGAATCGCTCCTAAAATGCCGGAAATTCGAGGTCGTCCAGCAATCCTTTACGTCTAAGGACGGCCGTAAAATGGCTCGGCAGTTCGTCGTCCACCCTGGGGCGGTCGTGATCCTACCCTTCTTCGATGAGGAGCGGTGCCTGATGATCCGCCAGTTCCGCCACGGCATCGGCCGCGAGATTTGGGAGCTGCCCGCCGGGACGCTCGACGTACTCGGGGAGAGCCCGGTCGAGGCCGCCGCCCGGGAATTGGAAGAAGAGGTCGGCTATCGCGCCGGCCGCGTCGAACGGCTCTGCGAGTTCTACTCCTCGCCGGGGATCATGACGGAGTTGATCACCTCCTTCGTCGCTCGCGACCTGATCCAGACGCAACAGCGGCTCGGCCCCAACGAAGAGATCGTCGTCGAGCCGACTACGCTGGCGGAGGCGATGGCCATGATTCGAGAGGGTCGCATCATCGACGCCAAGACTATGATCACGCTGATGTGGTGGGACACGAAACGAAAGGGCGCGGCATGACCTGGGAAGATCGCCCCTACGCGCAATACACCAACCCGGAGCACGGCGGCGGGCTACGCTCGTGGTTCGGCGGACTTCCCTCGCCGGGCAAGGCCGTCAAGCGCATCATGCTCGCAAACGTAGCCTTGTTCGTCCTCTGCCTCGTCACGGGCGGCGCTGCCGGTTCGCTCTACCGAGCCCTCGAAATGCGTACGGACCTTGTACTCCACGGGCAGATCTGGCGGCTCTTTACGTTCACCTACCTGCACAGCCAGCACGACATCACGCACCTGCTTTTCAACATGATCGGGCTCTATTTCTTGGGAATGCCGTTGGAGCGTCATTGGGGGGGCAAGCAGTTCTTCTTCTTCTATACGTTTGCCGGGTTCGTCGCCGTTTCCCTTTACCTCATTGTGACGTTGATTGGTTTGCTCGATCCGCGCGTGGCCCTCGTGGGCGCCTCCGGCGGCGTCCTTGCGGTGCTCGGCGCATGCGCCGTTCTGTTTCCGGGTATGCGTCTCATCCTCATTTTGTTTCCAGTTCCGATCCGGACGGCCGCACTGCTCTTCGGCGTGCTTTATGTTTTTAATCTTGCGACCCAGGGCGAAAACGCCGGCGGCGACGCCTGTCATCTAGCGGGGCTCGCTTTCGGCGTCGCCTGGGGTTATCGCGGAAGTCGTTGGACGCACTCGTGGACCACGTGGCGCGATCGTTCGTGGCAACGAGTGGTCGTTCAACGTCGTCGCCAGGAAGAAAGCATCGAACGAACCGTCGACGAAATCCTCGACAAGGTCCACCGCGAGGGCATCCAGAGCCTGACGCGGCGGGAAAAGCAAATCCTGGATGACGCGACGCGCCGCCAGAAGTCATCGCCCTGAGCGGTTACAATCCAGCCGCCATGGTCAGCGAACCCGCCATCGACGTCGAGCAATTCCGCCGGCTCGTGGAACTGGCCCGGGCCGAAGACCTCGGCCCGCACGGCGACGTCACGACGCGTTTGCTGCCCCCGATGACTCTCGATGACATCGGCTCGTGGTATCTGACGGCGCGACAAGCGGGGCGATTCGCCGGCGTGCAGATCATGCCGTTGTTGCTCGAAACGCTCGCGCCGAAGATCAGCGCGGAATGGCTCGGGCCCAAGAGCCCCCGCGGCGACGTTGAGCCCAGCGAGCGCATCGCGAAGCTGTCCGGTCTCGTCTGCCAGATGCTCGCGGCCGAACGCACGCTCCTCAATTTCCTGCAACACCTCTCCGGCGTCGCGACCCTCACCGCGCGATACGTCGCCGCCGTTGCCGGCACGCACGCCAAAATCTACGATACTCGCAAGACCACGCCGGGTATGCGGACGCTGGAAAAATACGCCGTCCGTTGCGGCGGCGGTCACAACCATCGCACCGGCCTGTACGACGCCGTGCTGCTTAAGGACAACCATCTGACCGGAATACCCACGAGCCGCCTCGCCCACGCCGTCTTCGAGATGCTCAGCCGACTGGAGGCGCTCCCGTCGCAACCGGCCTTTGTGGAAGTCGAGTGTGACGATCGCGACCAACTCGCCGAACTGCTTAAGGTCGTCGGCATCGACGTCATCCTGCTCGACAACTTTGAGATGGCTGCGCTCCGCGAGGCCGTGACGATGCGCGATCGGGCCGGCCTGCGCGGCAAGATCGAACTGGAGGCCAGCGGCGGCATTACGCTGGAGGGCGTGCGGGCCATCGCCGAGACCGGCGTCGAGCGGATCGCCGTTGGCGCGATCACGCATTCCGCGCCGATCCTCGATCTGGGGCTGGATGCCGAATGACGCCTTCCCAAGAGCCCCATCGGCTCGACGCCGTTGACATCCAGCGCGATCTCGGCACGTGCCGCATCGGCCGCACGATCATCGTCCTCCCCGACGTCGACAGCACCAACACCTACGCGTTAGACCACGTCGTCAACGATGGATACGTCGTCTTCGCCGAACATCAAACCTCCGGTCGAGGGCGACTCGGCCGGCCGTGGCACGCACCGCGCGGCGCTTCGCTCATCTTCACGGTGCTGCTCATCGAGCCGCCGGACCGCGCCGCTCCGA
>CAYMXF010000293.1:0-4554 GCA_964393935.1 uncultured Planctomycetaceae bacterium | reverse complement strand
CCTTTTAAGAGGTAAACGTAAGCATCAGTGATGCCATTGTCGATGGCGGCCTGCGCGAACTTGGCGGCGTCGTCCCATTGTTTGTCTTGCGCGGCGCCTGTTGCCAGGAGAACCTGCGCAGGGGCGAATTTTTTATCCAGCCGCAAACAGTCCTTGGCTGCTTGCTCGAAGGCCTTGACGTCACCGTTTGTCCAGAAAAGGGCACTGGCGAGAAGAAACTGCGAGCCGGCGTCCGTCGGATGCTGCTTGACGAAAGCGCGGACTTCTGAGATGTCGACCCCGGGCTTACCCGATCCAAGCGTAAAAAAGAAACCGAAGGCTTCGCGGTAAGTGGTTGGATGGTCGCGCAAGACCTTAGCGATACGTTCCAACGCCTGCTGAACGTTTTCTTGGTCGAGGTAGAGCTGTGCGAGCAGGTATGCGGCCTCGGTAACGTCCGGCTGTTCATCGACGAGTCTTGTAAGAACCTCCGTCGCCTCGGTTGTTCTCTTTCTGTCGAAGAGCATCTTCGCCAGGCGCAGCCGCATGTCCGCCGACTTGGCCTGCCGGGCCAGTTCGACCAACTCGACGTCGAAGCGAGCCGGCTCCTTCGACAGTTCGCAAACTTCCTTCAGAAGCGCCAAGCCCTCGGCGTCGTCGGGCGATTCGTTCAAGACCTGTCGGGCCAGATCGATCGCCTCCTTTGTCCGCCCGCCGCGCGCCAGGACCTGCGCCAGGCGACGGCGAATGGATTTGTCTTCCGGGTTTTCGGCGGCGGCGCGCTCATAGGCGGCGATCGCGCGATCGAATGCGCCCAACTGCGCGTGAAGGTCGCCGACCATGGCGGAAACCTTGCCGCGATAGAGCAGCATCGCCTCCTTGAGTTCGGGGTAGCGGGACATCTCCTCCGTCGGTTTGGACGCGGCGACGGCGAACGCCTGCCACTCGTCGGCCGCGGCGGTGAGATAGCCCTCTTCCTTCAAAGCCAGCGCGAGCGACAAATGCGCGAGCACGACCTCGGGGCTCGGCGGCGCGGAGGGACCGGCCAGCAGGGCGGTGCGAAACGAGACAATCGCGTCGCCGCCGCGGTGGTCCTGGAGCGCGATCTCGCCCAGAAGCCGGTGGATCGCCGGGTCGCGCGGGCGAAGTTTCATCGCCTCCTTCAAGTGGCTCTCGGCGAGCGACGGGTTGCCTTGCTGCAAGGTCGCTCGGGCCAGCAGAATCCGGGCCTCCGCGAGATGGGGATCGATTTGAAGCGCCTTTTCCAGCGCGGTCGTCGCGTCCGCCCAAAGGCGCTCCTCGAAGCGCTCTTGCCCCGTGTGCAGATAACGAAGCGCCTGCGGGACGGGCTCGGACGCGCCCGGCGCGACATCCGCGGGAAGTTGCGGCGCCGGCGTGATCTGATCGAGCCGCAACTGCGCCCGCGAGGTCTTGTCGGCTGATCGCGCGGGACCGGCCGCGGGCTTTTGGCAGGATGCCGACAGCGGCAACAATAACAAAACGATGAGGCGCGACGGCAAGCGTCGACGTGAGCGGCTAGGCATGGCGGATGCGTCCTCCATAACGATCTGCCGGGATTCTAAGGTATTTCTCGATCCGGCGGCACGGCCTGATCCGTGGGGGCGAATCAGACCATTCCTGCTGATCGCCAACGATTCTAACGAAGTGCGTGCGTCCAACGTCGCCGGAACAGCGCCGTCGCCGCCGCGCCGAAGAAGAGCAGCGTCGCGGGCTCGGGGACGACGGAGGTCATGACGGGCGCGACATCGGAGGTTTCCGACGCAAGAATGCTCGCCCGCGGCGACAGGGCCGTAAGGACCACCAGTAGGGCGGCGAGCCCGCCGAAGATGGCAAACAAGAAACGATTCCAACGACTGAAGCGAGAGCGGTCGGTTGTGCGCACGATTCTTCCCCCATCCTCGGCCGCGCACGGCGGCCGACTTCCAACTTCATTCTACGATTCGAGCAGCTTGAGATGCAAAAAGGGGGGCGATAACGCGCTTCCCTTATCGGCCGCGTTGACACGCGCCGGCGAAGCTCGGACGATATCGCCGATGTCCTCGCGATGGTTCATCCCCGGCTCGCTCGCGATCTTCGGCGGATTCGTCGCGGTAATCTGGCTCTATCTCGCCGCGACGCAAGAGCCGGTTCCTTCATCGACCGTCGCGTCCGTTCAAGAATCGCCCCTCGACCGAGAACTCGATGGGCTCATGACCCGGCCGCGCGAACGCGAACCCCGGCGCGAGTCTTCTCAGGTGGGCACGCCCGTTGCAAATCAGGCGGCGCAAACTGTTAGGCCGCATCGGACGATCGCCGGTCCGTCGCTACGACAGATTGCTTCGCAGATGTCCGATCGGCTGGACGAAGCGAGCGTGCAGTTCCGCGGCGACATCGGCAACACCGCAATCGTGAAAGAGGCCGAAGGACGGCACGCCGCCGCCGCGGGAGACCACGAAGCCGGGCTGCGACATCTCGATCGGGCGATCGCCAAGAATCCGCGCGACACGGCGGCGCTGTCCGCGAAGGCCGACTCGCTCGTGGCCCTGGAGCGATTTGAGGAAGCCGCGCAGGTTTATAAAGAAGTCGCTCGCGTGTCCCCAGGCGATACGGCGGCGCGGTACAACTACGCCGTCGTGCTTTTCCGGCTCGCGCGGTTCGACGAGGCCGCCCGCGAACTGCGCGATGTCGTCCGGCTTCATCCCGATCACGCCGATGCGCAGTACAACCTGGCAAGCCTCGCCCAGCGCGACGGGCGAATCAACGAGGCCCGTGAGGCGTGGGGGGCCTTCACGCGCCTGCGTCCCGGCGTCCCGAGCGGCTGGTTCAACCTCGGCGTGGTCAACATGGACATTGACGAGCCGACGGCGGCGGCTGACGCATTCTCGCTTTTCACGCAGTTACGTCCGTCCGATCCGGATGGATGGGTCAATCTCGCCCTGGCCGAGGCCGCGTCGGGCCATTTGGAGTCGGCCTTGTATGCGCTGACCATCGCCGACGATCTCGCGCCCTGCGAAGCGCTGACGCTGGACCTGCTCGCGCAAGTCCATGAACTACTCGCGGAGCGAGATCCTTCCGCCGCCGATATGCATCTCGCTGCCGCCGCCGAAATCCGCGACCTCATAGGCCGTCCCGCGAAGGATTCGATCGAGCCGGTTGAAACCATCGCCGCCGGCGAGAAGAATTGAGAGCCCGCTTTCTTGTTTGAGGGCTGTTCATGGACCCGCTCGCCGACCAACCATGGTTGAAATGCCCAAGGTGCGGTTACGACGTGCGCGGTCTGCCGGAGAATCGTTGTCCGGAATGCGGAAATTTTTTTGATCCCGACGAACTACGCTGTCAATTTGAACGAAGTGCTATCGAGAAACTGCCGAAGATCGCGATTCAAACTTTCTCTATCGCCCTTGCGCTGCCGATCGCTATTTATTACTTCAATTACATCGTTGGCCTAATCGCCATATTTGGCTTTTCCGCATTTCCGCTTCCAGGCCTGATCCCTTGGAAGGCGGTCCTAATGAGTCTGTTCAGCGAATGGATCGTCGGTCCGACAATCGTGTTCGGCTTTTATCAGTATCGGCTGCGAAAAAATGGCATCCCTTTACTGAACTGGGCGACGCTCTCGCTTATTTTGTTTTTGGTTGGAGAAGTTCTGTTCTTCCTGATCTTCGTGGACAAGGTTTTCCAGTGAAGTAGGGGATAGGGACGCAGAGCGTAGAAGGGAGAACGACTTCCTCAATATGGACGAATTTGTTAGACTCCAGGTTCGTTGAGGCAAGGACGTCAGGATTTGTTCCAAGCATCATTCGCGAGGAGTCACACCATGGAAAAAACGCTCATCATTCTAAAGCCCGACGCCCTCCAGCGCGGGCTCGCCGGGCGGATCATCACCCGCTTCGAGGAAAAGGGCTTCACCATCCTCGGCCTGAAGGCCATGCAGGTCTCGCGGTCGCTGGCCGAGAAGCACTACGCCGTCCACAAGGGCAAGCCCTTTTACGACCGGCTCGTCCAATACATCACCAGCAGCCCCGTCGTCGTCATGGTGCTGGAGGCCGTCGGGGCGATCGCCGTCGCGCGGAAGATGATGGGGGCGACCTTCGGCTCGAAGGCCGAGCCCGGCACGATCCGCGGCGACTTCGGCCTGTCCAACAGCTTCAACCTGATCCACGGGAGCGACTCGCCCGAGGCGGCGGAGTTCGAGATCGGCCTCTACTTCAAGCCCGAGGAGCTGCTCAAGCCCGACCGGGCGATCGAGCGCTGGGTGTATGACATGACCGGCGGGGCACCGGAGTAGCGCATGTATCGGCTGAGGTGGGCTGCACGTCAAAGCCGGAAAGAAAGGACGATGGTATAATAGAGCCGGAGGTCGTGACATGGTCGCATCAGTTCTGATTGCGTCGCCCGAGGGGCGCGAGGCCCGATACCGCGGCTTGCGCATGACGGCCGACGAATACTTCGCCCTTGAGGACGACGGCTTTCTTTATGAACTCGTCGATGGAGTGGTGTGCATGTCTCCCAGCCCGACCCCGGACCACCAGGACGCGGCGACCCAGATCACCGTTCAAATCGGCGGCTACTTAG
>CAYMXF010000292.1:0-4585 GCA_964393935.1 uncultured Planctomycetaceae bacterium | reverse complement strand
GCGACGTCGGCGGTGATGAAGCTGCCGGGCGAGGCGAGTTGATCGGTGCGGCCGACAAATTGCCAGGTCCGGCCAAAGACGGCGGTGCGCTCCAGCGCGTCGACACGAGGATCGACGTACCACGGCGCGGGGATGGTGAAGGCCCTCGCGAGTTCGGCCGAGGCGTCGTATGACCGGAGGATGTCGGCGAGGGGCTGGGGCATGGCGATCCTTCCACTCCGCGGGTCTGACGGTTGGACGAAATCGCGCCCGATAGGATTTGAACCTACGACCTACGGTTTAGGAAACCGTTGCTCTATCCAACTGAGCTACGGGCGCTTACCAGCGCGTATCTTAGCACACGGCGGGCGACGAGGCTCGTGGAGCGCGAGGTGGGTGGAGGGTTTTTAACGGGGCGGCGGTGGGAATAGGGCTTTCGAGGGCCTAAGATAGGTGCCAGGGTTTGCAGAGGATTCTTCCCTAACGAGATGTCAAGCAAGGTTCGATTGACGGGCCGATCAAAAGCGGTCGATGGTCCTCGCCGCATTCGTTGGGGGCTGGAATGGAGAACAGAATTGCCGTCGAAATTTGCGTCATCGACGAGCCGGCCTACGGTAGATCGATCCCGTCGCAAGGGACTGATTAAAGGTCTCGCGATCGCCGTCGCTGTCCTGCTGACCGTCACAACTACGGCGACCTTCGGTGCTATCGCTGAATCGCAAGTCCTGGTGGTGTACAACTCGGCGGCGACGGACGCGACGGCGCTGAAGAACGCTTATCTGGCGGCGCATCCGGGTATCCCCGCGGTGAACGTGTTGGATCTCAACAACGCGGCGCTCAACGTCGCCGACTTGACGTACGCGCAATTCGTCTCGCTCGTTCGTAACCCGATCCGCAATTATCTGTCGGCGGCGGGCGCGCCGGATCCGCCGGACATCATCGCGATCGTCCTGATCCGGCCGTTTCCCCATCGCGTCCAGGACACGGATAATCCAACGATCGGCGACAACCCGAATGGGCAGGCCAACGAAATTAATGCGGGTGACGCGACGGACGCGTCAGTGGACGCGGAACTCGTGCTCCTGTGGCAGAACCTGGACACCGGCGAGGCCGGCGGCGCGATGGATAGCAAATCCGACAACGTGATCGATAATCCGTACCATCAACAAACGGCGCAGATCAACACCTTCAACCGGGCGAACATTCAGAGCGCCAAGACCTTTCTCAATATCTCGAATGCGTTTTGGGCGTTAGGCGGGACCGGCGCGGCTCGTCTCACGCCGGGCGACATGTATTTGGTCTGCCGGATCGATGGCAATTCCCTGGCCGACGCCGAGGCGTCGATCGATCGGGCGAAAAACCTCTACGTCAACAAGGCGACGACGCGCGTCTTGTTGGACGAATTCGACGTCTCCACGAATCAGGACCTGGATGACGACGGGCTCTTTGTCGACGGCCCGTCCGATTATTGCTGGGCGGGCGACGATTACGAAGAGACGACGACGACGCTGACCGGGGCTGGGTGGACCGTGCGATATGACGGGACGTTTAATTTCGTGGACGCGCCCGAAGAGACTCACATCCTAATCGGGTATTCCTCTTACGGCGGCAATCACAGCGCCTTTGGTCTGGGTGCGAGCCCCTCCGCCGGGGCCAGTTACATCAACGGATTTCATTTCGCCCCCGGAGCGATGTTCAACACGGCGGAGTCGTATAACGGCCGGGCGCTCAACGGGCTGGGGACGCTATTCAACCAGGAGCAGGTCGCGGACTTCATCGCCGCCGGGGGCACGTTCGCGATCGGGATGGTCTGGGAACCGTTCACGTTCTCGCTGCCGGACAACGAGTTCATGATGACGGGGATGCTGGTCAATGGATTGACGTGGGGCGAGGCGGCGTACACGTCGATCCCGGCGCTAAGCTGGCAGCAGATCGTGCTCGGCGATCCGCTGGGTAAGGCGACGATCCTCAACGACCCCGGCTTGCCCAAGGGCGACTTCAATGGGGACGGCGCGGTGGACGGCTTGGATATCGCTTGGTACACCGACATCGTTGCGAACGGCCCCGCGAACTACCACGCGACATTCCCGACGCTTGATCCGATCGCACGCGGCGATTTCACCGGCGATCTCAAGGTGGACCTCGCCGATGAGGCGGGGTACATCGGCGTTCTGCTTGGGCCTTAACCAAGTTCGATTACGCGGATCGGCGTTTCGCAAGGTCGATCAGCTCCGCGGCGATCGTTTCCGCGGCTTGCATCTGGCCCATCGCGGCGGCGGCTTGAGACATCTTCTGACGGCGAAGGTCGGACTTCATCAAATCGCGCAGCGCGTCGCGGAGCCGCCGGGCGTTTTCCTTCAGATTGTTCGTGTCCTGCACGATCTGGGCGGCGTGAGAGTCCGCCAGAATCTTCGCATTGGCGAGCTGGTGCTGCTTTTTGTCGAAGGGATATGGCATCAGCACCGAGGGAATGCCCAGCGCGGTGATCTCGGCGAGCGTCGATGCGCCGGCGCGCGAAACGATTAGGTCCGCGCAGGCCATCGCCAGGGCCATGTGATCGGTGTATGCGAGCGTCCGAGCCTCGACGCCAGCCTCCGAATACTTAGCACGACACATCTCCAGATCGGCCTCGCCCGTCAGGTGGATGATCTGCCAGTTCGTTGCGACGCGCCACAGATCGAACATTTCCAAGGACGCGGCGTTTATCGAGCGAGCGCCCTGCGACGCGCCGGTGATGAGCAGGGTCGGTCGGTCTTCATCGATTCGAAACGCGCGACAGCCGGCCTTGCGTGTGGCTTTGGCGAACTCCGGTCGAATGGGACAGCCGGTGACTTTGATCTCGCGGGACTTTTGAAAGTGCTCGGCGCTCTCATGCCACTGTACGAAGACGCAGTCGACCTTGGGCGCGAGTTTCCGGTTTGCTCGGCCGGGAACGGCGTCGGGATTGAAGAGGGCCGTGGGAATTCCCAGCTTTGCGGCAGCGATGATTGGAGGACCGGCCGCGTAACCGCCCAATCCTAGGACGACCACGGGCTTCCTGGATTCAAATCTCTCGCGTGCCCGGCGAACCGATCGTCGCCACCCCATCAAAAAGCCCGGCCAACTCCAGAACTTGGAGGGAAAGGGTTGGACGCTCTGTTGGACGAGTTCGTAGCCGCAGCCAGAGACGAGCTTGTGGTCGATGGGGCGCTTGGTCCCAAAGACGGTGACCTCGAAATCCGGCTGGATGGCCTGAATCGCCTGGGCAACGGCCAGGCCGGGGTAAAGATGCCCGCCGGTACCGCCGCCGGCGATGACAAACCAGGGTCGTTTCATGGGAACTAGTGTGCGAGGGTTCCGCGCAAGGGCAAGCCCGGATCGAAGGCGGCTGATGGACGAGCAGGGGCCGGGGATTCGGCCGCCAAAGCGGTACCCGGCCGCGCGCGGGCGACATTGACCAACAGGCCGACGAGGACGCTGAAGAGGATGACGCCGGAACCGCCCGCGGAAACGAAGGGCAGGCCGATCCCCTTGGTGGGGACGGAGACGGTGACGACGGCGACGTTCATCGCGGCCTGGAAGCCGATCGTGAGCGTCGCGCCGAGGGCGATCAGGCGGCCGAAGTCGGTGGTGGCGCGGAGCATGGCGATGCGGCCGTGCCAGAGGAGAATGGCGACCAGGGCCAGGACCGCGACGCCACCGATGATGCCGAGTTCTTCGCAGATGACGGCGAAGATGAAGTCGCTCCGGCCTTCCGGAAGGTAGCCGTACTTTTGGATGCCGGCGCCGAGGCCGCGGCCCCACCAGCCGCCCGAGGCGATGGTGATGAGCGACTGGACTTGGTGGTAGCCCGCGCCTTGCGGATCGGCGTAGGGATCGAGGAACGAGAGGACCCGCGTCACGCGGTAGGGCCGCGAGATGACGAGGTACGCGAGGCCCGCGATGCCGGGCATGCAGACGAGGATGAGGTGCCAAATCTTCGCGCCGGCACCCAGGAGCATGCAGCCGCCGACGAGGGCGAGCAGGGCGGCCGTGCCGAAGTCCTCGAGTCCGACGAGACCGCAGATGATTCCCAGCAGAAGGATGAGCGGCAAGAGGCTGGTCCAGAAGCTGCGGATCCGCTCGCCCATGTGCCCGGCGACGGCGGCGAGGATCACGACGAGCGTGAGCTTGGCCAGTTCGGAGGGTTGAAAGCCCAGGCCGAGAGCGGACGGTCCCAGGTTGATCCAGCGGCGTGCGCCGTTTCGCTCCTCGCCGATGCCGGGGACAAGGACTGCGGCGAGCAAGCCGAGGGTGATAAAGGCGAGGATGACCGTGGGTTGGAAGCCGGAGAGGCGGTCGCCCGTGCTTCGCAGCCGCCAGGATTCGTAGGGGCAGAGGCCGACCATGAGCATGGTGACGAGTGCGGCGAAGGTGAACATGGCCTGGCGGAAGGAGGGGTTGGCCAGGAGGTTTTGCATCGGCGGCGGGGCCGTCAGGCTGGCGCTGGCGGAGAAGACCATCACGACGCCCAAGCCCATGAGGGCGGCGGCAACGATCATGATCGTGGTGCTGGCCGAGGATGGTCTGCTATCGAGCCGGAACATGACGCCTCCGTGCGTTGTCCTCCCCTTGAGAAGGGGAGGGC
>CAYMXF010000291.1:0-4591 GCA_964393935.1 uncultured Planctomycetaceae bacterium | reverse complement strand
TGCGCTGTTTGTCGTCGTCATCCTTGGGCATGTAGAGGACGGACAGTTCGATATCACCCGAATAGTTCTGGACGACGCTCTTGGTCCGCTCGCTCAGGCCGTAGTTGCCGGAGGTTGCCAGATCCCGGCGAACATGCTTGAGCGAAGCAATATAATTCACCGCCACGACTATCGCCGCCGCCAAGGCAATCGCCACCGCGACATTGGCGCCGATGGTGAACTTTCGGCTCGACGAAGAGACCCCGCCGGGCGCTGTGCCGACTGCTTCTAACGCCATCGCTTGGACTCCATCACCTTGACCGTCAGAAACAAGAAGAACAGAGTACCGCTGAGAAAGAACACCAGCCCCTTGGTGTCGAGGATGCCTTTGGTAAAGTCCTCAAATTGGTAGGAAATGTTGATGTATCCCAGCACCGATCGCCACGCCCCGCCGTGAATCGATGCAAAGTAATCCGCCAGCAGCGTGAACAGAGCCAATAACCCCGCGCCGATCAGGGCGGCCACCAACTGGTATCTCGTCATCGCACTGGCAAAGACGCCGATCGAGACGTACAGCGCGCCGAGCAGGATCATTCCTAGATAGCCGAAGGCCATCGCGCCGAGGTCCGTTCCCCCATACCAGTAAAGAAGCACGACGTGCAAGAGGGTCGTGGCCAGCAGCGCCACGTAGAAAACCATGACGCCGAGAAACTTGCCGATCACGACCTCGACATCGGTCACCGGCGCGGTCATCAAAGTCTCAATCGTCCCGGAGGCGTATTCATCGGCGATCACTCGCATGGTGAGCAGCGGAATGGCGAAGACGAGGACCCATGACATACTCTGGAGCATGTCGCGGAACGTCGCCTCTTTGCCCTCTACCAGCGTGGAAGTCATGAAGAGATAGCCGGAGGCGATCAGAAAAACGGCCGCGACGACGTATGCGACCGGCGAGAGAAACGTCGCCATGAGTTCGCGCTGCGTCAGCGCTTTGACGTTGCGAATCATGTCCGCACCTCGCGCCGCTCCGCGCGGCCGTCCGACATCTGCTGCGCCACGATCTGCACGAAAAACTCCTCCAGGCTGCCGACTTCCAGCCGAAGCTCACGCAGCGACCAGCCCTTTTGCTTGACGACCTTGAAGATCTCTTCGCGGAGGTCGTCGCCTTTTTTCGTCTCGATCGTCAAACGCTGCCATCCGTTATCCGAATCGCATTGAACCTCGGCGACGCCGGAAACACCCTCAAGCGCCTTCTTCACGTCGCTGTCGGGTCCGTGGACCTCGGCAATGAGCCGCGAACCGCCGCGGATCCGCTCTTTCAATTCCGAAGGCGAGCCGGACGCGACGATCCTGCCCCCGGCAATGATGATCGTTCGCTCACACGTCGCTTCGACTTCCGGCAGGATATGGCTCGAAAGCAACACGGTGTGCCGCCGGGCAAGTTCGCGGATAAGGTTTCGTGTCTCTCGAATCTGCGCCGGATCAAGACCGATCGTCGGTTCGTCGAGAATGAGAACTTTCGGATCGTGAAGTAGCGCGTCCGCCAAGCCGACTCGCTGTCTCATGCCTTTACTGAGCTGCTGGATCGGCCGATCGATGAAGTCGCCCAGCCAGCACAAGTCGGCCACTCGCTTGATGGCGACTCCCCGAGCGGGCCGATCCAGTCCACGAATCTTCCCGCGAAATTCCAGGTATTCGCGGGTCCGCATCTGCATGTCCAGCGGGGTGCTTTCAGGTAGATATCCGACGATCTTCCGCACGTCCATTGAGGCGCTGAAGACATCATGCCCCCCGACGGAAGCCGAGCCCGACGTCGCGGGCATGTAGCAAGTCAGGATTCGCAGGGTGGTCGTCTTCCCGGCGCCATTGGGGCCGAGAAAGCCGACGATCTCGCCTGCCTCAATGGAGAAGGAGATACCGTCCACTGCCCGGCGATCACCGTAAATCTTCGTTAAATTCTGGACACGAATCATGAGCGTTCCACACCTAGCAAGGGCCGCGGAAAATCGTCTTGTTGGATGGGACCAGACCGAACTCGAGCCACACGGCCAAGTTGTTGATCCACCCGCACTTGAAGCGGCCGCGCTGAGCACCGTTTTCTATTGGATAGCCTCTCACCCGTCAATGCCAACCCACTACCTGGCCAACTACGCATTTCGGTATGGAAAAACATGGGTCCGCGCAGTGAATTCCAAGGCTATGCTATTCCCAAGACCCTCTACGGCAAGGTTCCCGCTCAAATCCGACGTAACGAGACGGTATCGTCCAACGATGAATTGTTCGACTTCTGCTGGTGTTGGACGACAAAACCGACGAATACCAACCGCCCGCTTCTGTAGAACTGGCAGTGCCTGGCAGTGACAATTTGGCCGTTTTGTAGTAAATCTTCTGACCCGCCAATCCTATAAAACACTATTCAACAAAGAGTTATGGCAATAACCGTTTTGGTTGCTCTGGCCCGGCATGCCTTTTGCTCTATGCAGGCCGATGGACCGCCACGATTGGCGTGGCAACGTCTCAACGGTGGTTTTTCACGAGGAGGTCAATGACCATGTTGCTCACACGATATTCGATCCCGGGAATGGATCGCTTCAACCGGGAGATGACCAACCTGCTCGACAACATTTTCGACGGGTCGCACTTCGCGATGTCTCATCCACGGGTCTTTCCTGCGGTAAACATCTGGGAAGACGGCGAGTGTCTCTATGCCGAGGCTGAGCTGCCCGGTGTGGACCCGAAGGATGTCGACGTTCAAGTAATGGGGACCACTCTGACCATCCGCGGTGAGAAAAAGCACGAGAAAGAAGAGAGGCGGCGCGATTACCACTTCGTCGAGCGCCGATACGGCAGCTTCCAGAGAATTGTGCAGCTTCCGACATCCGTCGATTCGAACAAGGTCGATGCGTCGTTCAAGGATGGCGTGCTCACCGTGACGATCGCCAAGCGCCCCGAGGCCAAACCGAGACGCATCACGATCAACAACGCGTGAAGCGAACATCGGCCATTGCCCTCCCCTTCACCGTCAGGCGAAACGTCGCCTTCCGTGCGGCGCGAGTAGCGGCAGCATCGCGAACGTCAACGTCTTACGTCACGGATAAAGATGTTGAGTCGATGGAACCGGCACAATCATTTTTTTGTTTATGGGATGCGCGCATTAGCCGGCGCGGATGCGGTTGACATGGGTCGCCCGGATTTGTCCCAACACAACCACTCGCCTTCTTTTTCGCCGAGGCGGTAGGCGCCCTCCGACGCCTTCTGACCGTTCTCGTGATAGGTCACCCAATGTCCATGCCGCCGGTACTCGCCCCAACCGATCCGCTTCACGTAACCCTCGGCCGTGACGCGACCGCTTTTCGGGTCCTTTTCAACGGATGGCAGTACCCCGCAGATGAACCAAATGTAGGAAAACCATGTCACCAGTGCGAGAACGGGGATGACCACCGCGATCCTGGGAATGCGGCGCGTGGAGCCCCCATCAGTCGAAGATCGTTCTCGCATCGTCATTACTTGCCGCGGTAATCGCTAGCGAGACAGCCATCGCTTGATCGCGTGGATCGTCGTATCCCGCCCGGCCTTGGCGATCGAGCGCGTCAGCGGAATGTCCTTCGGGCAGACCTTCACGCAATTCTGTGCATTGCCGCAATCCGTGATCCCGCCGGGGCCCATCAGCCCTTCCAACCGCTCGGATTTAGTGAGCTTCCCTGTCGGATGGAAATTGAACAAAATCGCCTGCGAAATCACGGCCGGGCCGATGAACTCTTTGTCATACGCCTGATCCTGCCTCGCCTTCAGCTCCGCCTCACTTTCGCCCGGCCATCGCTCCACTTCCACCTTGCTATATTGCGGACACGCCTCCATGCAGCACCCGCACGTCATGCACTGCGAAAGCGGGTACGACTCTTCCTGATCCTCCGGACCTTGCACCGGACCCGGTCCTGCCTCGTAGTAGCCGTCCACGGGAATCCACGCCTTGACGCGCTGGAGCCCTCGGAACATCCGCCGGCGATCGACCATCAGGTCGCGGATCACCGGATACTTGCTCATCGGCTCCAGCTCGATCTCGCCCGCGCCGGTCCGGCCGATCTCATCGACCAGCGCCGTGCATGCCTGGCGAACGCGGCCGTTGATGACCATCGTGCAGGCGCCGCAGACCTCTTCAAGGCAATTGCAATCCCACACGACCGGCGTCGCCGGCTCGTGCTCGCCGAGCGGGACAGGGTGCGCCGCGATCGCTTGCAACGCCGAGATGACATTCATCCCCGGCACGCGCGGCACGGCGAAGCTCTGCCAATAGCGGCCCTCGCCCGGCCGGTCCTGTCGGGCAACACGAAAAACGACGGCATCGTCGGTCGTCATGCGGGTATGCTCTCCTGTCGGTGGGTGTTCCATCTCCGACCGGATTATATCGGCCGCTCGGCGATGTCCAACCATCCCTTCCCTGACCACTACCTTGAAATCCCCTGCCCTTCGCGTATGATCCGTCGTTCGCTACGGGGCGTAGCTCAGCCTGGTTAGAGCGCTTGGTTCGGGACCAAGAGGTCGGAAGTTCGAATCTTCTCGCCCCGACTTTTCGAGAGATCAAGCCCTTCGACGAGCACGTCGAAGGGCTTTC
>CAYMXF010000290.1:0-4600 GCA_964393935.1 uncultured Planctomycetaceae bacterium | reverse complement strand
GGACCGCACCCGCCGCTACGACACCGCCGTCGGGTTGGCGGACGACATTCAGCGGTACATGTCTGACGAGCCCGTGCAGGCGCGGCCTCCGACGCTGGCCTACCGCACAAGAAAGTTCGTGCGGCGGAACAAGGTCGGCGTGCTGGCCGCATCGGCCATCGTCTCCGCGATTCTGCTGGGTCTGGCCCTGGCGACGACCGGCTTAATCCAAGCCCGTCGCCAGACCGAGATCGCACGCACAGAAGCGGCTCGTAGTCAACAGACGGCTCAATTCCTGACGGACATGCTGAAGGGCGTTGGCCCCAGCGTGGCCATGGGCCGCGACACGACGATGTTGCGCGAGATTGTCGACAAGACCGTTGAGCGTATAGACAAGGACCTGACGGACCAGCCTGAAGTGCAGATCGAGCTACGCCTCACTCTGGCGCAGGTCTATCTTGAATTACAGCTTTACAAGAAAGCGGAAGAGACGGCACGTCAGACCCTGGCGCTGGCCCGCAGCCACCTCGGCGCCGTAAGCCTGCCGGCCGCGGACGCGCTCGGGAAATTGGGCATCGCGCTGGATGCTCTGCGCTCCCTCGAAGAAGCCGAGACCGTCACCCGCCAGGCGATCGCCATGCAGAGAAAGCTGCGCGGCAGCGACAGCGTGGAAGAAGGCAAGGCGCTCTGCACGCTCGGCAACGTGTTGCGGCACCAGGCGGAGCGGACCGAGCGCCCATTCTCGGAAGGGAAACTCAGCGAGGCCGAAAAGGCCAATCAAGCGGGCGTGGCCATCTTGCGGAAACGCCTTGGCAACGACAACGACGAGGTCAGCGTTGCGCTCTATTTGCTGAGCATGACGCTCTTGGACGTAGGCAAGCAGGCCGAGGCCGAAGACGCCGTACGTGAGTCCGCAGCCATTCGCCAGCGACTTCACGGCGACGAGTATCCGTCCGTCCAATTCACGTTCATGTCCTACGTCCTGTTGGTGAGAGGCAAGCTCGATGAGGCGGAAGCGTGCGCTCGCAAGGCGCTGGAGCTACAGCGGAAAATGGGACTCGTTGGAAAGCTGTCGCAGGTCAACACGCATTGCAATCTGGGCCAGATCCTTCTTGCCAAGGGCAAACCGGACGAGGCCGAAATCCATTACCGCGAAGCCATAAGAATTGCCCGCAAGGAGATGGATCCGGAGTATCGAGATTTGCCCCACTGGCTCGTTGGCCTGGCCAAAATCCTGCGCACCAACGGCAAACTCGCGGAAGCTCGCCCGTTGGCTGAGGAAGCTCTCGCCATCTGTGATCGTCATCCCGACCAGGTCGGTTGGTGGGCGCGCGACCAAGCTTTTTTTACGCTGCGAGCTGTGCTCAGCGATCTCGGCGACACTGCGGCTCTGGAGGCCCTGGCCACCCAATTGGTCAACCGCGCCGAGCTGGTCGGCAATGCAGATGAGCTCGCGACAGCTTTTGCCGGGGCAATTCCTCTTTTGATGAGCGGTGGACGGCACGAGCAGGCGACGGACCTTTGCCGCAAACTTCTGGCGTTGTCGCCCCAGAACGGCAAGGCCGACAATAACGTCGCTTGGTTTCTGGCGACGGCCGAGAATCCGGCCTATCGGGACCCGGCCTTGGCGGTCGAGCTGGCGAAAAAAGCCGTCGAATTCAATCCGAAGGCAGGCAACTGGTGGAACACGCTCGGCGCGGCCCATTACCGCGCCGGCGACTGGCAGCCCGCCCTTGAGGCGATCGGCAAGTCGATGGAGCTCCGCAAGGGAGGCGACGCGTTCGACTGGTTCTTCCTGGCGATGACCCACTGGCAACTCGGCGACCACGACGAGGCCCTCAGGTGGTACGACCAGGCCGTCGAGTGGATGGACAGGAACCAGCCTAACAACGCGGAACTCCGCCGCTTCCGGGCCGAGGCCGGCGAATTGATTGCCGAGCAATCGCCCGCCACGCAGCCGTAATCCTATCTGTTGATAGCGACTCCGCTTGCGACAATCCGCCCCTCGTGTGAGACGGACCGTTCGCCGATTTCGCATGGTTTGATGGTGAGAGAAACCCTCTCACCCATCCGAACATTCGGCCCGTCTCATAAGTGCGAGACAGAACTCGGAAAGGAAGTGTATCGCCATGATCACCACCCATCGCAAGATCGAGGTTTTGACCGCCTATGGGGCCATTACCACGACGCTGATCATCGCCCATCTCGCGGCCTTCGTTTCAGGGCTGTATTGGAACTAGCGAAAGGCTTTGTGCGGGCACCGCCTGCAACAAAGGAGCATCACATGAGTCAGAAATTAAGACACCTGCGAATCGTGCTTCTCGCGACCGCGTTCGCGGCCGGTTGGAGCCCCTTCTCTCCGGCGATGGCGCAGAGCGGCGACATGAACTGCGACGGCGCCTTCGACATCGCCGACATCCCGCTCTTCGTCGAGGCAATGCTGCCGGCCGGCGGCTTCGGCGGCTGTGACATCAACCGCGCCGACATGAACACCGACACCCTGATCGACGGCCGCGACACGCAGGCGTTCGTGGCCGCGCTGCTGGCGCCGCCGTGCCCCGGCGGGCAAACGCTGTGCTTCGGGGTATGTCACGATCTGCGGAACGAGATCTCCTTCTGCGGCACGACGTGCGAGAACGCGGTTTCCTGCTCCGTCTTCGAGACCTGCACCGATGGCGTCTGCGTGCCTGTGGAACCGTGACCCGTCCTCACCGTTGCTCATTGACGGTCGCCGAGTCGTCCGGGACGCGCGACGGACCCAGCGCTCCCCCTTGCGACGAAACCGCGTCCTTAGTTTTTGAAGGAGAAAGTCATGAAAAGACGATTGAGAACGCACACTGCCAGTCGACGTCGCCTTCCACAATCGATTTCCGCGTGCATCGCGGCCCTGTTCTCGGTCGCCCTGCCGCCCTCAACGGCGATGGCGCAGAGCGGCGACGATTCACCTCTACGAGCGCGGGAAGATCTCTGAATCAAGAAATGCACCGCCGAATGCATGAACGGCCTTTACTTTTCACTGTCTTTGCTCACGGTTTCAGACTTATCCGCCGACGCACGGAGGTCGAGGCACACCACGGTCGTATGGTCGCGCACAAAGAGCCTGCCGTCGGAGAGAACCGGCGTCGTCCAGCAGCGCGCGCCTTGTTTGCGCGTGAGCAGGTTATAGCCGGTACCCTCGAAGAGCTTGGCGCTGGTCGACGGTTTGAAGTCCTCCGTCGAGGCCCTGGCCAGGTGCAGACCGCCTTTTTCCGTCAGGAGCAACAGCCACCCATCGGCGAGGATCATCGTGCCGTGCGTAATTCCTTTTTTGCGCCACCGGGGCTCGCCGGTCATGAAGTCCACGCACTTCAGCCCTGTCTCATCGCTGCCGTACAGATGCCCGTCGAAAAGGATCGGCGTCTGAAGCTTGTTGCGGAACTTCGTGCTCTTCCACACTTCCTGGGCGACGAGTCCGCCCAGGCCGATCTTCGACTTGTCCTTCTCGGCCTCCAGCTTGAACAGCCCCGATCCGTAGCCGTAACCGGTGCTGACGAAGAGATGGCCGTCGTGGAAGATCGGCGTCGAGACGTTTACGCCGGAGTGCGATGGCCAAGGCTCGCGGAGCACTTGCCGCCCCTTCTCGGCCTCGGCGACGACGAAACTGTCCCCCATGAAGCCGCAAATGTACCGCTTGCCGTCGAAGGTAAACGCGCTGGGAGTCGCATAGCCGGCCGCGTCTTCGCCGCATTTCCAGACCACGTCGCCGGTCGTCTTGTCCATCGCGCAGAGCGAACCATCCGTTCCGCCCGCGACGATGATCGCCAACGTGCCGTCGATGAGCACCGATCCGCTATAGCCCCAATGAGGTCGGTTCGTAAACTGCCGTGACCAAAACTCTCGACCGTCCTTGGCATCGCAGCAGAGCAATCGTCCGTGCCCGCCGTGGATGAATACGCGGCCATCGTCGACCGTCGGCGTCGCGCGGGTGCCGTAGTTATTTTCTTCGGGATCGGTGAACTGGTCCTCGAAAGGCTTCTTCCAGAGGACGCCGCCGGTATCGGCGTTGAGGCAGAATAAGACTTGTTTCTTTTCTTCCTGACCGCAGGTGTAAACGCGGCCGCCCACGACGGCGAAGGAGCTAAAGGCCGGCCCGACCTCGCGCTGCCAGTGCTGGGGCGGGCCGTCCTCCGGCCACTTCGTCAGCCCGATCGTCTCCCCGCTGACGCCGTCGTGCCGCGGGCCGAGGAAATTCGGCCAGTCCTCCGCGAGAGCCGCGTCGCCGGCCCATGCCGTGCACAGGACGACGATGGGAAGAATCGTTAGAGGTTTCATGGTGATCTCGCTAATTCTATCGCCAATGGGAAAGAGACAAAACGGAGAGGGAGGAATTCACAGCGTTTCTCATTCCGGCGATTTCGATCGAGTCTCGAAGTCGCACACAAGGCATGAAATCACGGTGACTTACCCGTTCGATGTTGAAATCCCCTGTACGACGGAATTCTTGCGACCGACGAAGGGTCTGTAGCCGACATCCTATGTCTCTGCGAGTTCATCCTTGAAGAGCGGCCGGCCGGCCATCGCCGTGACGCAGCCGTAGCCGGCGATGGCCACGATGAAGATCAGCGCGATCCACGAGCCTCCG
>CAYMXF010000289.1:0-4603 GCA_964393935.1 uncultured Planctomycetaceae bacterium | reverse complement strand
ATGACAACCACAGCCCAAGCACCTCCGGCGGCGCGACGCTTTATCGCGGAGCTGAAGGCCGGCGAACTGATCCCTGATCAAGTCTTTCTGATCGCCAAGAAGGACCTGCGGACGACCACGAACGGCTCGCTCTATATCCACCTCGTGCTCGCCGATCGGACGGGGCAGCTTCTCGGGCGAGTCTGGAGCGCGACGCAGCAGCAATACGACACGATCCCCGAGGGCGGGTTCCTGCGCATCCGAGGGCGCACGGAGAGTTACAAGGGGGCGTTGCAATTCATCGTCGATGGGATGCGGCCGGCGGAGAAGGGGCAGTTCGACGTCGGCGAGTTCATCCCGCGGACCGAGAAGGACGTCGACGAGATGTGGGAGCGCATGCTGGCCGTCCTGCGGACGGTCAAGCATCCGATGTTGCTCGCGCTGATCAAGGAGTTCGTCAAGGACGAGGTGATCGTCGCGGGGTACAAGAAGGCGCCGGCGGCCATCGCCAATCATCATGCGTTCATCGGCGGGCTCCTGGAACACTCGCTCAGCATCCTGGAACTGGCCGCGCGGATCTTTGGGAAGACGGATGATTCCGAAAGCCACTATCCCGAGGTCAGCCGCGATCTGGTGCTCGCGGGGATTTTCCTGCACGACATCGGCAAGACCGCCGAGCTGACCTACGACACGAACTTCACCTACACCAGCGCGGGGCAGCTCGTCGGGCACATCGCCCAGGCGGTCATCTGGATCGATCGCAAGGTAGGCGACGTCGAGACGGCGACGGGGCAGACGTTCCCGGAGGACCTGCAAAACGTCCTGACGCACATCGTCCTATCGCATCACGGTCAGTATGAGTTCGGCAGCCCGAAGCTCCCGGCGTGCCTGGAGGCGATCGTCATTCACTATCTGGACAACATCGACGCGCGGCTGAACATGGCGCTGACGGCGATCAAGGACCCGAAGAGCGCGGACAGCGATTGGACGGAGTACGTCCGGGCGCTGGAGACGCGGGTGTATAAGAAGGATGTGATGGGGAAAAGGAATTAACCCGGTCCTTTCGAGCGAGCGATGAAGTTGGTCGGAATGAGGCGTCGGTCATTTGGCACCCGCTGCGGATTTACCTCTGATTCGCTCCGATACCGGCTCTTGTTCTAGTTGCGCGGCAAGTCGTTCCATCATGTCCTCCCAGCGGCGTAGTACCTCCGCTTTGATGAAGTCGTGACGGGCCTCGCGAATATCGTTGTTGAACCAACGATCGGTGTTTCGGCGAATTTCTGCCTTGTATCCCGGACCCCCGCCCCAGCGCTCTTGGCACGCTTGCCAATATGCATGATCCGCGCGAAGTTGCTCGGCAAAAGCAGTCTCGCCTAGTTGCTGTATTTCGACAAAAAACGCAGATGTCGATTCATCAATCTGCGAATCGAAGTGACGAAGGAAGTTGTGTGCATCTTCAAGATCTTCGTCTCTTAGGGCGTTTTCTAGTATTCCTTTGAGCTTGAGGACTTGCTCTTTCGAGCGTGCTACGACCTCACGTCGCGCACCGAATCCGAGCCCATGCCAATAATCGAAATTATGCCAATCCCCCCGACGATTCACTGACGCACGTAGGCTTGATGCATAACGAAGTCCATCGATTTCTTCCAGAAGTGCGACGTTGACGGGCTCCATTTCTCCTTGCAAGAGGCGGTTATTTCGAAACCATGTCCGTAGAGGCTTCGTTGCCTGCTCAAAGACGGCACGGACCTGCTCATCGGCTTTATTCTCAATAAGCTGATCAGCAGTGTGAACGAGGGTTTCGATTTGTTTGCCGGCGAGATTCCGTACGCCTTCGATGCGTTTCAGGATATCTTGCTTGGCGCGCGCACAATCCTCGGGTCGTCTAACATCAAGAAACTCGATTGGTAGGTCCCTTACACCAAGGTTGGTCAATGTGGTTGTTCGGACTTGTTCAAGCCGAATCTCACGTCCTTCGTCTGCATCCGCCACGGGTTCCCCCGAGGCTTCACTCAATACTGCGCGCTCCACGCCAAGCTTTGGCAAAATAAGCAATAATCCGCGAACCAGTATGTCCTTGCGAAGCCCGCCTGCGCTGGCCCGCTCAATGACGGCTTGCACCGCTGCATTCGGTGCATCCTCGAAACCGGAGCAAAGGATGATAATCGCGCGCTCATCGTCCAAATACGCTTGAATATCCCGTCTTGGAGCGACGGGCTCATCAATCCCTCGCGTATCTATTAGCCGGACGATCAGTTCGCGAGAATTGAGAAGGTCGCCCGGGATAGAAACTTCAATTCGTTCCGGAAGCGCGAATTCAGGATGACGACCGGAATTGATCTCCGCAAAAGTCCGGGCAGTCCATTTCATCGGAGTAAGTGAGGAAGTCTTAGGAAAAGCGATTGATGTGCGGTGACGCTTCGCAAGGTTTAGTTTGGCAAGAACTTCGACATGCAGTTCCTCCTTCTCTGGGTACCGAGTGACGAGAGCAAGAGCGGGATCTTCACGGGAAAACTTGCCGTCTGAAAGCTTCGTCTTCTTGACCGTAAGCCCGCTCATGTTGCGGATTACCCTTTCCACCTCAGCGCTGATCCCGGCTCCATCACTGGCGTCCAAGCCAGAGCGCTTGTCCGTTTGGTTTAACAGGAACTCACAGAATTCCGCCACATAATGCCGTACTGCATCATCCGAGCAGGGCTCGACGTTGATGGCATATTCGGTTCCGCCCCGAACGTGGACTTCGCAGACGGTGGTTCGTCCCGAGCCCGTTGGCAGCACCATTTGGCGATTCAGGTCGTCTTCAGCGGAGTCGCGTAGTTGATCTGCCAACCCACAGATCGCAGCCGTCTTTCCAACTCCTACACTACCAACAAAGACAATTGGGTGCTCCGTGGAAGCCAGGAACTTAGCTGCTCGCAGAAGCGCCGCCCGGCATGACTCGATTTGCTTGATAAATGCGTTCTTTACGTCAGGGTCGTCTCTAAGTTCGTCGAGTCGCTGAATTGCTTGCTCGGCATCCCAAAGTGTGCGAAGGCTGGGATGGTCGAATGCAGGTGGCTCAAATTCTCGCCATTGCCAGTTCAGTGACTCCGCGAACAACTTCGCCTCGCGAGTTCCAATCGCCTCGGCAATGCTACCTGCCTCGTCCGCAGTTAGCGTGAGTTCACCTGATTCAAGACGAGAGAGCCGACTTGGTGTGAACTCGAGCCGACCGCTAACTTCTCCCTGCGAAAGACCGGATTTCTCGCGAAGCCTCTGAATAGAGCGACCCAACTCGGAATTAGTAGCCATCTTCAAGTACCTACCTTTCCGCGAAACACGCAGTGCCGTTCGCGAAGTTAATTATCAGCACACTGTGCCGTTTGTCAACACTAAAATCAGCACGTATTTCTTTCAGATATATAACTTTATTATTTGCAGGTGTTTAGCGATTACCAAATATCGACACAGATTCGCGTTTGGCAGTCAAAGCGGAGTTTTACTTGCCGCGAGCAGACGGAGGTGGTTACAAATTGTGACCACCTCCAAGGTCTGAAATTCTCGCCCGGCCAGCCCCCTCAATCCCTTAATCCCTACCGATTTCTCCTTGACTTTTCCGGTGTCTGTGTTAGGATAATGTTCGGTCTGTGGTCTGGAGTCTGCAGAGCCCGGCGACCAGCGCGCGGAGTCCCCGCGCCATTGGGCATTTTCAAGATTTTCAGGCGTTTTCAAGATGCTTTTCTTGTCGCTCCGAAACAACTCGCCCTTATCACCGCCCCATCGGCCTCGGCGCGCCCTTGGCCCCTCGACGCCTATCCGCGCCGATTTGCATCCATCGGGGAGCGTTTGCGCTCGATTGCGGTCCTTTGCGCCAAAAAATCTCTGCCCTCTCCTGGTCACCTGTCCCCTGTTCCCCTGCTCTGTCTTTTCGTTCGTTTTCGCTCGATTTCACCGAAAAAAAGTGGCGCCCCCTCAATCCGCACCTGCTCCCCTACTCAACTGTTCACCTGCTCCGTTTCCCCGTCCCACCAAATCCCAGCCAGTGGCGCCCCCAAGGCTTTTTCGAAAGGATCGAATTCCGCGGCGGACTACAAGATCGCCGTCAATCGGTCGAGTTGCTTGCCCCAGTAGGCTTTCATCTTGGCGGCGGCTTTGGCGTCGGTGAGCTTGTTGTGTTGCACGGTCACTTGGCTCTTGCCGCTCTTGGTTTTGTAGAAGTTCACTTCGACGTTGGTCTTGCCGTCGGGCCAGGCGATGCGGATGTATTTGTTGGCGGTCGCGCTGCGGATGAGGAAGTCGCCGTTTGTTTTTCGTCCGCCGGGGACGGCGGACGCTACGGTCAGCCAGCGGCGGCGGGTTTTGGGGTCTTTCCAGGCTCGAAATAGATTTGAAATCGGGACCGCGAGCGTCTTGCTGCGGCTGATTTGGTAGCCGGACGTCGTCTCGTGGACTTTACGCAGGCCGCGGGAGCGCTCGTATTCGACGGTGACCATCTGCTGCCACCAGGGGCCGACTTTGAAGCGGCCGCTGAGGATGGCGACGATCTCTTTGTGGTTCAGCTTCCGCCCGCCCGCGCGGTCGAGTAGGCGGAACCACTCGGGCCAGCCTTTGCCGGTCCGCGCCTTGACCGCGTCGGAGCCTATCT
>CAYMXF010000288.1:0-4630 GCA_964393935.1 uncultured Planctomycetaceae bacterium | reverse complement strand
TCCCTAAAAGCACCATCGATCGCGCGATTCAGTACGTCCACGACAGCCAGAATCCGGACGGGGGCTTTCGTTACATGCTCGATTCGGCCGGTTCGATGTTCGCACGGTCGGCCGCGGGCGTGGCCGCGCTGTATTACGCGGGCATTCACGACGACCCCTCCACGCGTCGCGGGCTGGCGTATTTGGAGAAGTTCCTGCCGGGCAAGACGCAGGAGCAGACGCACTATTACTATGGACAGTATTATGCCGCGCAGGCGATGTTCATGGCGGGCGGCGCGCATTGGGCGCAGTGGTGGCCGGCGATCCGCGATGAGCTGCTTGCCAAGCAGTCGCCGGATGGTTTCTGGCCCGGCGAGGCGGGCAGCGAGTATGGAACGGCCATGGCGCTCATCGTCTTGCAGATTCCGAAGCAGACGCTGCCGATTTTTCAAAAGTAATTGAAGGATCAGGGCGGTAGGGTGTTCATCGTGCGAACGATTTTGTCATTCATGATCGGTTGGGTGTGGGCGGCGACGCCGAGTCTGTTCGCGCAGGGCGGCAGCGGCGATGCAACGTCATTGCCGGCGAGTGGAGCGATGTGCATAACGCCTGTTGGAAAGGAACCGATCGTCGCACGGATCCGTTCATGGGAATTGCCGGGGGTCTTGGAACTGGACGCGGGGGAGGGTCGAACCGAACGAATGGACTCCGGCGACGTCGATCAGGTGCGGGGCGTTGAGGGTTGCAAACGCCCTGATGGACAAGACCGGCGATCGGCAATGACGCCGGCTCGCGCGGCCGAATGGATGGTGCAATTGGCGGATGGCTCTCAAGTGATCGGAGCGATTGCGGGCGGCGATGACGAGCGGCTGACGCTGCGTCATGCCGAGCTGGGCGAGATGACGCTTCCCATCGAGCGGATCGCGCGGCTGTGGAAAGCCGCCGGCCGCGAACCGTCGGTCGCCGGTGATGAAGACGTCGTCGATCTGACCAACGGTGACCGGGTCCGGGGAGCGGTCGCCGGGGTATCGGCGGGTGCGCTGCGATGGTCCGACGGCGGCGAGGAACGACCGCTGCCCTGGAGCAAGGTGCTATCGGTGGCACTGGCGACCGCGAAGGGTGGAAAATCCGGCGGAGTGTCGGCGATCGTCGGACTCCACGATGGTTCACGGATTGTCGCGTCGAAGGTGGATTGGAAGGACGGGCAGGTCCATCTTCAGTGGGCCGCGGACGCGCGGCTTTCCGTTCCGGTGGAGGCTCTGAGCTGCGTGGAAGTCAGCGGCGGTCGTCGGGCGTGGCTCAGTGAGAAACCTCCCGAGAACTACGAGGCGGTTCCGTACTTGGAGACGCGCTGGGCTTATCAAGTGGATAGGAACGCGCTCGGCGGGCCGCTGAAGATGCAGGGTGCGACCTATCGCCGCGGCCTCGGGCTGCACTCGGCTTGCAAGATGAGTTGGCGGCTGGGTGGGGAGTACGAGCGCTTCACCGCGCTGGTGGGGATCGATGATTCCGCGGGGCGACTCGCCGACGCGGACGTGGTCATCTTGCTCGACGGGCGCGAGTTGGCGGCACTACGCGGTCTTCGCTGTAACGAGGCGCCGAGATCGATCGACGTACCGGTCTCGGGGGGCGATCGGCTGACGATCGAGGTCGGGTTCGGAAAGCACGGCGACGTGCAGGACCGGGTGGATGTCATCAACCCGGCGTTGATTCGGAAGTAGGGGTTGCCAGCCTTGGACGGATGTACAACACTTGACGTTTCGTGGAGGGCAGCGTGCATCCCCGGAACCGGCCGCGAAAGGCGTGAAAAAGTAAGAATGCCCACTCTTATTCATCCCCTTTTATTCATGTTAACATAGGAGAACAAACCCATGAAAGTTAGAAGAGGGCTTGGATCGGTTCTTCTCGTGATCGTGCTCTTAAGTTTGGTGATTCTGCAGAAATTCTCATCGTTGTCTGTTTTCCCCCCTTTTATTGCTCAAGCGGCTGACGATACTCCAACGCGCCCAGGCTCTTTGGAAGTGGAAAGCCTTGTCATTGTAGACAAGTCTGGACAAAAGTTGGCTTCTCTTGGTCCATCTGAGACGCCTGGCGAAGGTGTGGGGTTGAAGTTTTTTGACAAGAACAAGAAGGCGCGTCTCACGATAATGGTCGTGCCTGGAAATGATTTTTCGCCGATGGTGATACTTAGTGACGCAAAGGGGACGCAGAGAGTAGTGTTGGAATTGGACCACCGAGGCGAACCCGCGTTCGATCTCGTCGATGATGCGAATAAAATCAATGTCTTTATTCGCGCTTGCGATGCAACTGGGTCAGGTTTCTTTGTTTCCCAAAAAGGAAAGATGCGGGCGGCACTCTCCGGCCAACCGGTTGAAAGAGCTGCGCGAAGAGCAACTGATGGCGGTCAATTACGGCTTTATGATACGGACGAGAATGTCATATCTCGCCTACCAAATAAGAAGTAACGACGATACAACGTCGGTCGTGGCGCCAGCTACAAGTACAAGTACGACCACCACAACCGGTTGACCGGGGTCTATGACAGCACGGGCAGCACCCGCAAGGCGGCCATTACCCTTGACGCCTTTGGTGTCATTCGTCGCCCATGCTTCGCATCGCAAACGCCAGTGCGTTTGCAGACGCGTCAAGGGCTGGCGATGATACCGGCGACAAATGACGTGGTCTATTTTCGGTCCGGGTTGCTTTGCGATTCGGCGATTACTTTTAGGACAGCATCGGCGGCTTTTTTTAGCGGCTCGTCATCCGTTTCTTGAATGACCCGGCGGGCGGCTTGCTCGGCGAGGGCGGGGTTTCCATTTTCGAGGCTTAATCGGGCCAAGAGATACAGCCCGGCGGGCGAATCACGCAGCGCGGGGGGGAGCGCTTCCAAACCCATCGCGACGACGTGCAACCACTCCAGCCGCTGCGCCGACGGCATCGAAGGCGGCTTGGGCGGGCCTAATATTGCCGGGATGACACGAGTTTCTTTCCGGGTAAGGGCCAAGTATGCCATTGTCCAGTTTGCAAAGTTACGGGCTTCACTATCCGGGGGCAGGGCCAAGGCGTTTCGCACGGCTTGTTGTTGATCGCCGGTGAGAGCGAGCGACCACCCCAGCCAGGCCAATCGCTCTGGCTCCGAGATCGGCTTGCCTTCATATTTTCGCCACAAATCAACGAGGGCCCGATTCTTGCCGGTTGATTGGAGCGCTTCGTGCAGGCCGATCATCGCGGCCCTGTTGTCGGGAGCTATGGTGAGGATGGAGCGGTAGTCGCCTTCCACCTCGGAGGCGCGCCCCAGGGGCGATAGAAGCGACGCCCGGTTGAGTCGCGCCGTGATGTTGTGGGCATCCATCGCGATCAGGCGATCGTAGATTTCCATCGCCGCTGGCGCGCGGTTCGTGCGGGTCAGGACGACGCCGAGGTTGAGCAGGGCGGAGGGATCGTCCGGATCGAGTTTCAGGATGGATCGAAGAAGCGGCTCGGCGCCGGCCCAGTCCTGTCGCCGAATCCGCAGCACGGCGAGCGAGGAAAGGCTATCGCGGTCATGGGAGTTGATCTTGATTGCGTTTTCGTAGGCCGCGATGGCGGCGACGATTTCTCCCGCCTTTTCGTAACTATGAGCCAGGGCGACGACCGCGGGCAGGTATGCGGCGTTCTGCCGCAAGATGCGACCATAAAGCTGCCGGGCCTCCACCGTTTGTCCCCTGTCTTCGAGCGTGCGGGCCAGGTAGTAGAGCGTCCAGAGGTGGTGCGGCAGACCTTCCGCGGCGCGGCGCAGCTCTTTCTCAGCGGCGGGCCAGTCTTTCTTTAATCGATACGCTTCCCCGGCCACGCCGGCGAGCCGCGGATGGTCCGGCCAACGTTTGCGAGCCTTTTCGACCGTGGCCAGCACGGCATCGGGTTGCTTCTCGACGACGTACGCCTTTGCGAGTTCGACATGCGCCAAGACGTTGTCGTGATAGACGTCCAAGGCCCGTTGGTTTCGTGTGACGTTGTTAGCCCAGGTTGGGCCGAGTTGCCAGCCGACGCAAAACCATGCGGCGAGAATGGCCACGGTTGGCAGACCGATGGACAGCGATGCAATAGCACGGCCTGAGCGTCGGCGGAGTTCGTCGAACGACGAGACTAGCATGGATGCGAGCGCGAGATGCAGCCCGAGGATCGGCAGATACATGTAGCGATCGGCGGCGAGGAACCTCCGCGCGATGGAGGCGGCGAGGAAGGGGGCGATCAAAATCAGGAAGAGCCCGAGCCCCAAGCAAATCGTTCGATGCCGCCGCCAGGTCACGGCGACGAGAATCACGAGCGTAACCAGTTCGCCGACGGCGATGAGGACCGGGGTCGAAAAGAGACCAAAACCCAACGGAGGCGGGGACCAGGCGGCCAATCGATTCGGCCAGACGTAGTTTTCGAGATAGTACCTGGCGGCAAGGAGCACCCGTACGGGCAGAGGGTCCGCCGGCTCGGCCTCCATCGCCTCGATGAAGCCGGCCTCGCGGGTGGCGCGGTAGACCATCCACGTCGCCGCAGCGCTCATCAGCAACAATATCGAGTAAAGGGTCCATCGCCGCCGGGGAATCGCGTGGTGCAGTCGGCTGTCGCACCAGATCGCCGCGACGGGGACTGTCGGGAGGACTTTTGAGGCCAACGT
>CAYMXF010000287.1:0-4638 GCA_964393935.1 uncultured Planctomycetaceae bacterium | reverse complement strand
AGGGCACGGCGACACCAAGCACGGCAACGCCAACAGCAAGCCGGCGAGAATCCAGAACTCCGCGCGGTGGAACGAGTCGGTCGGAGCGGGAACCGCAAGGGGGGGAGAGACGAGCACACGCCATTATACCGGCATGTCTTTTCAGCCATCCTAACTCACGTTCCCGCGAAAAGGTATTCGAGGCGCTGGCGATCAGAGTCGAAAGGCTGGCGACGATAACAGGCGTCGACCGCGCGGTCGAGCCGGTCATGCGCCCGGCGCAAGGCCGGCGGCATGGCGTTGGGGTCGTACAGGTCGGCCAGCGTCGAGTCGGGGAATTGCGCGCGGGCGTCCAGCACGGCCTGCGCTGCTTCCTCGACCCGCCGCTGTTGGGTGTTGGTCGGGTTCTGGGGCCAGGGGTAGTTGTTGTAGACAAGCTTGGCCGAGTAGCGGTATCGCGATTCGAGCCTTCCGCAGACCTGACGGACCCAGGCCATGTGCATGACGGAATGAATGACGCCAAAGTGATAGAGAGTGGCGTTCGGTAGCGTCAAGCAACTGTCATGTGCGATGACATCGGGCTCAAAATAGCTCATCGGGATATATGCCCGATTCTCTGAACTGTGCCGTGGTATCAGGACATATCGAGACGTAGGTTGACGCCTTTCGCCGAACAGCGCCGGTAAATCGGCCAATTCGCGGGTTGTCGGACGATTGCTTTCGTTTCGGTACCGCCGCACGGCTTCAATACGACGGCGGATTTCCGCGCAGCCGCGAATCAATCCGGGTGGGGCATCTTCGAGCCACAGGCACCAGCGCTGATCGCCATTGAGATATTCCTTGGCGCAGACGAGTTCGCGGAGGAACGGCGCCGCGGCCGGACACTCACGCCGAATCTCTTCAAGCGTATCCCGGTTCTCGATCAATAGGTTTCCATCATCATTCGGCATGTTGCCGAACACCATTTCCGGGACATCGCTCAGCGGTCTGGATCGGCTGGAAAGGACGGTCAAAGATGCTACGAAGTAGGGGCCAATTACCGGCACTACGGATCGCGTGGCATGCTCCGAATCATTGTCATAGTCCCAGATGATCTTGGTTCGAGTATCTTCGATGGCGAAGCCAACGATTACCACATGCACGTGCGCCGCTCCTCGAGCTTCACTCAACCATGAGAACGTACGATGAGCGAAGTTGATCCGAAGCCGATTGCGAAAGAGCAAGGGCCAGATGATGCCGGGCTGTTCACCTTGGGTAATTGAGTTGGTCGAAACGAAAGCTGCACGAATCGAAGGGTGAAGATCCATGTAGCGCACGGCGACCATGTACCAACAACAGACATAATCCAGAATTCCTGTCCTGTTTGAATCGCCAAACACGCGCTGCATGTCGGCGACTTGCTCGGCATTGCGAGCCTTTTTCCCTACAAACGGGGGATTGCCGAGAACGTACGTGCATTGGCGGGCGGGCAGCACTTCGTTCCAGTCGGTCCGTAGCGCGTTACCCTGTACGATGTGAGGCGAACGCGTCAGCGGCGTGGTGGCCTTGATCTGACTGAAGCGCTCGAAAAGCTCGTTGTTCATCTGGTGGTCCATGAGCCACATGGCCACTTCGGCGATGCGGACGGGCCATTCCTCGATTTCGATGCCGTAGAATTGGCTCACGTTCAAGCGCGCCTCGGCTCGGACGTCGCCCTCCGAGGGATTGTCACCGAAGCGGGCCTGGATGATGTCCATTTCGAGTCGGCGGAGTTCGCGGTAGGCGAGCACGAGAAAGTTGCCGCAGCCGCAGGCGGGATCGAGGAAACGCATGTCGGCCAATCGGCGATGAAATCTCGGCAGCGCCCGCTGATCGCGGCGAATCGATTCAAACTCTTCGCGCAGTTCGTCCACAAAGAGCGAGCGGATGAGCTTCATGATGTCGCGTTCGGACGTGTAGTGCGCGCCGATCTGCCGCCGTTCGCGGTCCCGCATGATGTTCTGGAAGAGCGAGCCGAAGACGGCGGGGCTGATCTTTTCCCAGCGGAAGTTGCAGCATTCCAATAACGCGATGCGCATCGCACTGTTGAAATCCGGAAAGGCCAGCCGCTCGGCGAAGAGTTCTCCATTCACGAAAGGCAGCGAGGCGAGGTCTTCATCGAGGTTCGCCTGACGACGATCGGTCTCGGTGTTGAGGACCTCGAAAAAGCGGCTGAGCTGCGCGCCCAGGTCTGAACCATCGTCACTGGTGCGTTGGCGGAGAAACTGCACAAAGGCATCCGGTTCAAAGATTCCGGTATCCTCCGCGAAGAGGCAGAAGAGAATACGGACCATGAAGCGTTGGAGGTCGTGGGCGACGTAACCGCCGTCTTCCAGGCGGTCGTGCAAGTTGGCGAGCTTTTGGGTTGCTTTGAAGTTGGCCGGGTCCTCCGGCTCGATCCGGCGGGTTTCGTAACCGGCGATGAAGGCGAAATGGCGGATACGCTGAGGGAGGTCTTCGAGGGGGAACTGTATGGTCTCGTGGGCGGGGTCGTCGGCTTCGAGGTCGTGAAGGGCGATGCGGGCGAAGTCGGAAACAATAATGAAGCGCGGGACCTCCTCGCCACGGCCTTCGTTTTGCAGGTTCTGGATGTAGCCGGTCGCCTGGCTATGGGCCTTCGAGAGATTACCGCCCCGCGACTTGTGCTCGGCGATGAGCTTGCCCTTCCAGAAAAGGTCTATGAAGTCAAAGGCCCCCGTAAGATTACGGACGGGTTCCTCGAACGAGGCTACCGTCCGGCGGCGGATGCCGAAGACAGTGAAGAATTCGTTCCAGAAGGTTTGTGCTTCCGCGCGTTCGCGAGCGGCTTCCGACCAGTCACGGGCGAAGGTGATCGAGCGCTGGCGGATTTCGTTCCAGGAGAGCGGCATTGGCATTCAATTGTAAAAGCGAATCGCAAGCTCCGAAAGATGGGGCGGTTCCGCGCAGTCTAGCGTCGCATATTTGTCCAGGCTACGCGCGGCGCTCCCTCACGGTCGCGGCTCTGATCGTGGCGTGTACCTTACGGCCGGTGGGAAAGGACTCGTCACCCACAAGGGGTGACGCTACGCAAGACGCGGCGCAGGTATTGCCCGGTGTAGCTCCGCTCGTTCGCGGCGATCTCCTCCGGCGTGCCTTGGGCGACGATCCGGCCGCCGGCATCGCCGCCTTCGGGGCCGAGGTCGATGATCCAATCGGCCTGTTTGATCACGTCGAGGTTGTGCTCGATGACCACGAGGCTGTGGCCTTGGTCGCGGAGGCGGTTGAGCACGTCCACGAGCTTGTGGATGTCCGCGAAGTGCAGGCCGGTCGTCGGCTCGTCGAGGATGTAGAGCGTGTGACCGACGGCGCTCTTGCCCAACTCGGCGGCGAGCTTGACGCGCTGGGCCTCGCCGCCGGAGATCGTGTTGGACGCCTGACCGAGGGCGATGTAGCCGAGGCCGACGTCGGAGAGGGCGGTGAGAAGCTGCAGGATGTTCGCAAAGGCATCGAAGAAGCCAAGCGCCTCCTCGACGCGCATCTCGAGAATGTCGGCGATGGATTTGCCACGAAAACGGATCTCCAGCGTCTCCGGGCTGTATCGCGTTCCCTTGCACTCGGCGCATGGGACGAAGATGTCCGGCAGGAAGTGCATCTCTATTCGCCGGGTGCCTTGGCCTTGGCACGCCTCGCAGCGCCCGCCCTTGATGTTGAAGGAGAACCGCTGCGGCCCGTAGCCTCGGACCTTGGCCTCGCGTGTCTTGGCGAATAGTTGCCGCACCAAGTCAAAGACGCCGGTGTACGTCGCGGGGTTGGACCGCGGGCTCTTGCCGATCGGCGACTGATCGATCTCGATGACCTTGTCGATCTGGTTGATGCCGAGGATTTGCTTGTGCAGGCCGACGGTCTCGCGGCTGTCTGACAGCTTGCGTCGTAGCGCCGGCAGCAGCACCTGGCTGACGAGCGACGACTTGCCCGACCCCGATACGCCGGTCACGCAGCAAAAGACGCCGAGGGGAAATCGCACGTCGATCGACTTGAGATTGTTTTCCGCAGCGCCCTTGATCTCGATGGCCCGCTTGGGCTCCACCGGCCGTCGCTCCGGCGGTGTGGCGATCGACAGTTCGCCGCGGAGGTATTGCGCGGTGATCGATTCCTTCGAGGCCATCAGCACGTCGCGCGGGCCGTTGACGAGGACGCGCCCGCCATGCGCCCCAGCGCCGGGACCGACATCGACGATCCAATCGGCGGCCTGAATGGCCTCGACGTCGTGCTCGACGACGAGGACGGTGTTGCCCAGGTCGGTCAGTTGGCGAAGCGAGTGGATCAATCGTGCGTTGTCGCGCTGGTGCAGGCCGATCGTCGGTTCATCGAGGACGTAGCAGACGCCGACGAGACCGCTGCCGACCTGCGTGGCCAGGCGGATTCGCTGGGCCTCGCCGCCGGAGAGCGTGGCGGCGCTGCGCGAGAGCGTCAGGTAGCCGATGCCGACGTCGATCATGAATTGCAGTCGTTGGCGGATTTCACGGACGATCGGCGCGGCGATCGCGGCATCCGAGCCGGTGAACTGCATCGCGGCAGAAACGCCGGCCGCCGCGTCGATGGAGAGCGACGCGACCTCGTCGATGTTTCGCCCGTCGATTCGTACGGCCAGCGCCTCGGGCCGCAGGCGCGCGCCTTTGC
>CAYMXF010000286.1:0-4639 GCA_964393935.1 uncultured Planctomycetaceae bacterium | reverse complement strand
TATACAATAATGGTATTAGCGGCCATCGTCGGACGTCCGAAATAGCCCCATTTTTAGTCCCCTCTCAGCCCTTGAATCCCCTCCCCGATTCTGGTAAATTGTTTTTCCAGAGGGAGTAGGGGAAGCTCTGATATCGGAAAAGAAGTAAATCCCCTTTCCTGTGAGTGTCTCGAATACGGCGCGCGGTGCGGTCATCGTGCCGCGCACGAAGAAGCAAGAAAAGTAACTCGCCACGTTAGAAAACAGGAGTGAAGGAAATGAAAAAGTTACTCGTAGTCTTGATCGTCGGCCTCTGTGCCTCGAGTGCCCAGGCGTTCCCGTTGACGACTTTCAACGATACGCCGGGTGACATCTTCACAGGCGCCGGCGGCGGCATCCTCGACCTCTTGTCGGTCGAGGTCTCCAACGACGCCACCGACATCAACTTCAAGTTCACCCACGCCGGCGACAACACGGCCCCTAACGATTGGGGCAAGTACATGGTCATTATCGACAGTGTCCCCGGCGGCGATCCGGTCGGCAACGGCTGGGGTCGCCCGATCAGTATGCCCAGCGGCGCCGACTATTGGCTTGGCTCCTGGTTGGATAGCGGTACGGGCATGGAACTCTATAAGTACAGCGCGAGCTGGCCCTTCCCGCCCACCTATGCCACTTGGAACGGCGACCTCAATATCGGCGTCACTAACCGGACCACGACGTCGTTGACCCTCCACGCGAGAATGAGCGACCTCGGCCTCACTTTTGGCGACAGCTTCCTCTTTGACGCTTTTACATCGGGAGGTGGTGGTGGCGACGGTGCCATCGACTCGCTCGGCAATCCCGCTCAGCAGGTCGGCGACTGGGGCGAGCACTCTGACGCTCACCCGGTTCGCTACACGACGCCCGAACCCACGACGCTCGGCCTTCTCGCCCTCGGCGGTCTGATCCTAGTCCGCCGCCGCCGCTAGGAACTCAGAAGTCCTATTCTCATACAACAAAACGGCCGGTTCTTTTTAGGACCGGCCGTTTTCTTATGCGCCGACGTGATCCTGGATTAGACTTGCCGCATCGTAATGGCCAGACACATGCCTCCCAACGATCCAGCTCGTGCCACGAAGGCCGCCAATGGCCCCGCTCGGCCCTATCGCTCGCGTCGAAAGCGGCTGATATTCATCGCCCTCGCCCTTTGCATCCCGCTGGTGTTCCTGGGCGCGCTGGAAGGCGTTTTCCGTCTCGCCGGCTACGGCGGATACCAGCCGACGATTTACGATGTCGGTTCGTTGCCCGGCGGTAAGCTTTGCATCACGGACAACGCGGGGCCCGCGTCCTATTTCTTCGCCAACAAGAGTAAACCGGGCACGCTCAACACGTACTCGTTCCTCAAGCCCAAACCCAATGGAACGATCCGAATCTTCCTGGGCGGCGAATCGGCCGCAAAAGGATTCCCAGAGCCGATGTGCTTCGCCCCCTCCGCCTTTCTCGAAGCCATGCTTCACGACGCTTGGCCGGGCCGCGACGTCGAAGTCATTAACCTCGGGACCACGGCGGTCGCCAGCTTTCCGGTGCTCGGGATGCTCACCGAAGCATTGGAATACGAACCCGACCTGGTCATTGTCCATTGCGGAAACAACGAGTTCTTCGGCGCCTACGGCGTCGCCTCGCTCCACCGCGCCGGTAACACGCCGACCGCGATGAAGCTGCATCGCGCGCTCCGTAGCCTTGCGCTGGTTCAGTACGTCGATAGCTTCGCCAGGCCGCCCGAACCGGTGGGTCGGCAACGGACGCTCATGGAGATCATGGTCGGCCAATCCTATACCGCCCCCGACGATCCGATCCGCGCCGCCGCTGCGCGCAACCTCAAGACGCACATCGGGGAGATCATCGAACGCTGCAAGGCTCGCGGCGTGCCCGTCCTGGTCTGCACAATGCCGGCCAACGAACGCGATCTCGCCCCGCTAGGCGACGCCGACCTCTCGTCGTTGACGCCTGATGATCGCGCACGCCTCACAAACGCGCTTCAATCCGCCGAGCCGCTCATGGATCGCGACCCCAAGGCGGCGGTGAAGCCCCTCGAAACGGTTCTCTCCCTCCTGCCAACGCACGCCCGGGCGCGCTACTTGCTCGGTCGCGCGGAATACGCTCAACAACAATACCGCGCGGCCGTCGGCTCTTTTCAAATAGCGAACGACTTTGACCCGATGCCGTGGCGATGTCCTGGCCCGAGTAACCAGGCGATTCGAGAGGCGGCTTCCGAAGGCGGGGCGGTGCTCGTCGATTTGCAAAAAGCCTTCCGCGAGGCGAGTTCCGGAGGATGCGTCGGTTGGGAACTGATGGACGACCATGTCCATCCAAGCCTCCTGGGCCAGGCCGTGGTGGCTCGAACCATCGTGCGGGCCATGTCGGCGTTAGCCGGGACCCTGGCCGTCAGCCCCGAAGTCGCCGCAAAGCTGCCGCCGGACGAAGAGTATCTCAAACGGTTCGGCGACAACCCGTATGACCGCTACGGCGTCGCGCACACGATCCGCGTACTCTGCGATATTCCGTTCATCCGCAAAACCAACCCGCAAGCGTATCACCGGTTCGACGCGATCTGCCGAGAACTCGAGCGCTCCATGCCTCCGGAAGTGGTAGAGGTCGTCAGGAAGTGGCAGAACCCGGCCACGCACCCGGGCGCCAAGCGACCGATCACTGGAATGGTCGGCCGCGTCATGATACGGCTCGGGAAGTACGATGAAGCGGAGCGGCTCTACGAAATCGCTCGACGCAGCGTCGCGGTCTACTCCTCGTGGAACCTGGAATACAACTATTTCATGTTCGTTTGTCATGAACGTCTACGTCATCGATTAAGCGACGAAGATCGTCGCCTTGCAATGGAATGCATCGAGCGAGGCAAGTTTCTTCTGGCTCACGGTCGTAGCGAATCCGGCATGGCCGAGCGCTACGTCGGCCGATTGCACCAGCTTCGCGGCGAATGGAATGAAGCGGTTCCCTACCTCATCGCCGCGCGACCCAAAGTGACGGCCACCGATCTGGTCGCCGTGGATCAGGCCCTTGTCATGTCCTACATGGCGACGGGAAAGACCGCCGAGGCGTTGAAGCTGATCGACAACGGAATTGAAAACAGCGGCGAATACGCCGGGCTCTATCGTCAAATGCGGGCCGGAGTAGAGAAGCCTGGAAGTAACGCTGCGAGTACTCAGGCATCGAACCGTTAGCCTGTTTCACCTACGCTAGGGATTCATTAACTCTATTATTCCGCTTAACTTGTAGCTGTTTACAGATTGGCCTTGATTCCGCAAGTAACTTATGCTAATCTAATTAGTTGAACGATCAACTAATACATCTTCGTGTCGATGATCGCCCTATGGAAAAGGCCGAGTCAACCAGGGATCGGATCGTGATGACCGCGATGCGTCTATTTCACCAGCGGGGCTATTCGGCCACCGGCATGGCGGAAATCCTCGATGTGGCCAAGGCCAACAGCGGCAGCCTCTACCACTTCTTCAAGACTAAGGAGGAGCTGCTGCTCGCCGTTCTCGACCAATATGCCCTAATGCTCAAACCCGTCGTCATGGAACTGGCCTTCGCCGTCTCGAATGATCCCATCGAGCGAATCTTCAGCGTCCTGGCGCAATATCGCGAAATGCTGAAACAGACCGGTTGCACGCTGGGCTGCCCGATCGGCAATCTGGCGTTGGAACTCGCCGACTCCAAACCCCTGGTGCGCGAGAAGATTTCCCAGAACTTTACGAACTGGTGTGTCGCCATCCGTCGTTGTCTCGACGAAGCCGGCGATCGCCTGCCCCCTGAACTGGACCGCGATCGTCTTTCGCGCTTCGTCTTGACGGTCATGGAGGGCGGAATCATGCAGGCCCGCGGTCATCGCAGCCTTCAACCGTACGACGAGGCCGTCGCCCAGCTTCGAGATTACTTCGACCGGCTGCTCGCGAGAGATCGCCGGATTTGATTTCCGTTGGCCTGATGAGGTGAAATGTATGAAAAAAGATCAAACCACCCGAGTAATGGCGTTCGCGTTCATTTTTTTCGCAGCGAATGGAGCGCTGGTTTCAGCGTTCACTGAAGCGCCTGCGGCCAAGCGGCAGGTTCAGAAACAAAGCGCGAAGGCTTCGGACAGAATCCTCCGCAAGGAAGTCATCGTCCCCGGCACGTTGGCGCAAGTCTGGCACTGTTGGACGACGGAGGAGGGAATCGCCAAGTTCTTTTCTCCCGAATCCAAGATCGAACTCAAACCCGGCGGTGCCTATTACATCTACATGATGAAGATGCCACCGGGCAAAAAGATCAAACGCGGGACTGAGGGCTGTAAGCTCCTCAGCTACATCCCACATGAGATGTTGGCGTTTGAATGGAACTTTCCACCGGCGGTGTCGAGTTTGCGCGAGTCCGGGGCGATGACTCAGGTGGTCTTGAAATTCGAAGACCTCAGCGACGGGACTGTGAAAGTCAAATTCGCCCAGCTCGGCTGGAAGAAGGGCGAGGACTGGGACAAAGGCTACGCCTATTTCGACAACGCCTGGAGCCGGGTTCTCGATCAACTCAAGAACCATCTGGAGAAGGAGAAGCCGACGCAGGCGAGAAGCGATTCGATGGCGGCAGGAAAAGTTCGCGTTTGGACCGACGGTCACGTGAAAGTCACGGC
>CAYMXF010000285.1:0-4661 GCA_964393935.1 uncultured Planctomycetaceae bacterium | reverse complement strand
GCCGACGCCGCGCCGGTCGTGACGGCGCTCTGGTTATTGCTAAGGTAGATGTCAAAGCTGTCGGTCAAGCCGCCGCCGTCGGCCCAACTCAACGTCGGTTTAACGTTTATTTCGGTCGCGTTGTCGGTAGGAACGAATGGCGCGATGACCTGGTTGGGCGGAGCAGCCGTGTGGAAGGTGAAGACGATGCCGGTGGTCGTGCCGCCGGGGCCGCGCGTATCAATCCGCCAGAAGTAATCGACATCCGACAGCAGCGTCGGCGGGTCAAAGAGCTTGGCGGTCTGGTTCTGCTCGAATTCAGGGCTGTTGCGGTCGGCATTGGTCACGTCGACCATGTCAAGGCCGAGGTAAACGTCGTAACTCTCGACGGTGGAAGGGGCGTTCCAGGACAAGACTTGATCGATCGGAACATCGACCGATAGGTCCGCCGGACTTGGTGGAATGTTGATCTGCGGCGGCGGGGCGCGAGTCGTGAAGATCCAAACGTCACCCTTGGTCGTGCCGCCCGCGCCGACCTCATCGACGCGCCAGAAGTACTGGGTCGCCCCCAGCAGTTCGCCCGTCGTCGTCGCGTTTTCATCCTCGGGATCGAAGCTGGCGCCCGTCTGGTTGCGCTGGAAAATGTCAGGCGTGTCCTTCGTGGCATTATCCACGTCCGTGAAGCTCGCACCGAAATAGACGTCGTGACTCGTGGTGCGCTCGCCGGCCGTCCAGGTGAGGACTTGATCGACGCGGGCGTTCGCGGAGCCGTTGCCGGGCACCGGCGTCTTGGATTTCGCCGGGGCCTCGGCGGTCTTGAATTTGCGAACCGTTCCCTTGGTTGTGCCGAGGGCGTTCACCTCGTCGATTCGCCAGAAGAAGGAAGTGTTGTCCGTAAGACCCCCGGGATCGAACTGCGTCCCACTTTGATTGCCACGGAAGATCCCCGCCGTGTTGCTGTTGGCGGAGGTTACGTCCGCTTCGACCGTGCCGAGGTACACGTCGTGGCTCTCCGCGCGAGCGCCGGCCGTCCATGTCAACTTGACCAGGACATTGATGTTGGTCGCGCCATCCACTGGGTTTGCGTTGGCAATCTGACCGGGCAAATCCGTCGGTAGTGGTACATCGGGACCATTGCCTGTGGGAACGACCGTCGTAGCGCCCGACACTTGAGTCACGTCGCCGTTGTTGTCAAAGACGAAGGCGGTGATCTGATAAGTCCCCGTTGCGAGATATTGATACGAGATCGTCGTGTGCCCGGCCGGTCCTTCGACAAAGCCGCTTCCGTCGCCGAAGACCCAGTTCACCTTCGAGACGTTGGCCGCCGCGTTGTCGACGGCGAAGGCGACGGTGAAGTCCGGCTCGTCGAAGAGCTGGACGCTGGCGATCTGTTGAAAGCCGAAACCGGGGATTCCATTGCACCCGGCGATGGCTGCTCCCAGCATCGCGACTAGTGATAGAACCTGGACCGATGTTCTTGCGGCTCTTGCGCTACGCATCTTTTTGCCCTCAATACGACCGTAAAAAGCGGCCGTCCCCCTCTTCAAAGGAATCTTGCACTGCGGCCTCAAGGCTTCGTCGCCATCGAAAGCAAGTAAAATTCCCATCAATGCCTGATTCGACGGCGATCCTGATGAGACCGCGCAATGGATGGCAAGGAACCCAATACCCCCGATGTGTTTCCCGGTCTCGAAAGATAAAACCCCGTTCCGCCGGACCTGAGGCTACAAGGCAATGAGCAGCGGATAAGCCCGCACGCAGCCGGAAACACATAGTAGTCTATCTCTTGCGAACGGGGCAATCAAGTGTTGGGAGGCGTATCAGATAAAATTGGGGCGATCCGAAAACGATTCCCAGAGGTCCCAGGAAAGGCTATGTTACAAGCTTGCGGCCTATCTTGTTCTCGGTACCGGCGAGTAAACGACTCATATTGTCTCGATGGCGTAGGAGAATGAGCGCGGCAAGCAGCAGGCAAAGGACCAATAAGGGATAGTGTTCCGTGAGGGACCAACCCTTGACGAAACCTAGAGCGACGAAGGTCAGGGGGAGGCTGGTGGCAGCGATGACCGAGCCCAGAGAAACATAGCCGGAGAGCTTGACGACGACGGCCCAGAGGACCATTGCGAAAAGGCCGGGCCAGGTCAGATAAGGATAAACGCCGAGCATGGCACCGAGGGAAGCGGCGACGCCTTTGCCACCTCGGAAGCGGAGGTAGATCGGGAACATACTTCCGACGATGCTAGCCGCGCCGATACCGAGCCAGACGAGGTCTTGAAAAGCGGGTGATACGGCCCACGATTCGGTCGGGTTGCGATGGATCAACTCGGCTGCCGCCAGGGTCGAGGCAAGCCCTTTGCCGACATCCAGGATGAAAACGAGGATGCCCCATTTTTTGCCCAAGACACGGCCGACGTTCGTCGCGCCGACGTTCCCGCTGCCTTTGTTTCGGATGTCAACGCCTTTGAGTCTGGCGACCAGCAGGCCGAAGGGGACGCTGCCGAGGAGGTAGGCGGCGACAAAGAGGGAGCACAAATATGTGGTTGCGTTCATCGGTCGTTGTTATCGCGAACCTCGATTTTTTTTACATACGGGCGCTTAGGCCGAGCGAGTCTGGATCAACTTCGCCGCCGCGATCTCGTTAAACACGGCGTCAAGTTGTTCCACATGGCGGACCATGCTCACGCGCGGGCGGAGCGCGACGGCTCGCTCGGACATGAGGCGGCGAAGGTCCCGATCCTTCAACTCTTGAATGCGTCGAGTCCACCGCTCGATGTTGTCGGGACGGTCTATGACGAAGCCCTCGTGGCCATCGGTGATGATTTCGGACGCGCCGTTGAAAGACGTAGTGATGCTGGGCAGTCCGTAATAGAGGGCTTCAAGCACGACCCGGCTGCAGGGGTCGTAATAGGTCGGGTGAACGAGGGTGTCCGCGGCGAAATAAAAAGAAATCACACGCTGCGTCGGGCCGGTGAAGGTGATGTAGCGACCGAGGTTCCGCTCGTCGATGCGATGTTGATAGCCGACCGGATTGTCCCGGCCCACGATGAGGAGCTTGAAGCCGGTAAAGCCGCTCTTGACGAGTTGCGCCGCCGTATCGATGAGCGGGCTGAGGCCCTTGAGACGGAAGTTATGCGCGATGAAGAGCAACAGGAGTGTATCGTCGGAGACGTGATACTGCTTGCGAACCGCCGCCCGTTGAGCCGCTTGCTCGTCCCGCGCGACGATAGGTGGATTGACGCCGTTAAAGACGACCCGGACGCGCGGCGAGACGACGCCGTAAATCCGTTCGCACTGTCGGGCGACGTATTGTGAGACGGCCACAATCAGCGGCCCTTGTTCACCAAACACAGCCCGCTCGAGATCGGCGAGGGAGCGCTGCTTGACGTTCATCGCTAACATGGCCTGTTTGAGCATTCGGCGCGGGGCGGACACGCGGGTGGCGACATTGCGTTCGAGAGTCTCAGCCAGCAGCCCGCCGCGCGGTTGGTAAACATCCGCGCAGGGAAGGGGCGAAATGGCGTGGACCAGATCGAAGCGATTTCGTTGAAGATAGGTGGTGGCTTTGCGGATAAAGGCGGCCGTGCGCAGCGGGCGTAGTAACGTCTGCGCCGGCACGCGATGCAAAGTAAAATCGGGCGAAGACGGCGCGGTCGTGGTCGTGACGATGTGGATCGAGTGCCCCCGAGCCTTGAGGAGGCGGGCCAGTTCCAACGTGGAAGTTTCCGCGCCGCCGCGCCAAGCCTCGAAGCGTTCAATGACGATGGCGATCTTCACGCGGGCGCCTTTCCTGCGAGGCGGGCCGTTCTCCGCCGGTCGTGCTGCGCGATCCGCCACACCTTCGCCTCGATGTCGTCAACGTAGCGCCGGACAAGTCGCTTTTTATCGTCCGCCGATGGGTTGCCGAGGTAATGATATAAGAAGCGTATGCGGTCTGCCCGCGTGACGAGTGGCGAGGGACTGCTGTAAGCGAGGGCCGCGAGGTCCTTAACGGCCCAGCGGCGCGGGTTCCAGGGTCGTTCGATCATTCGCGACAGATCGATCAACCGAAGGACAAGTTGACCATCGCCATTACGCGTCAGAAAGACATGCGCGAGATAAAGATCACGGTGAAAGAGATCATGCTCGTGGAGGAGTCGGACGATCAGGCCGAGTTGGCGGATGATTTCTCGCCGTTCGCGGGGCGGGGGCAAAAACTTCGGATCCGACGCCCAATGATCGACGAGCTTTTCAAGCGATGGGCCGTCGAGTTCGGCCGTCAGACCGAAACTCCGCCGCTCCCAAATGCCGGTCATTTCCTGACCATAGGCGATGGATCGCAACGTTGGAACGCCGATTTGTGCGAGCCGTTTGATGAAGTGCATTTCCCTGGCGGCGCTGCTGTGTGATGGGCGAAACTCCCGGATGCGGCGAAGCTGCTCGGCGAGAGGTGGATGATCGTAACGTTTGAGGTAATAGACCTGGGCGCTACCGTTGCCTTTTGGAAATTGGATTCGGATTCGTTCGCGGTAAGACTGAAGGCCGGGCTTGTTCAGATCCCGGCCGCCTTCATACTCGAAAACATCCGATAGGCTTCGCCATCCGAGTTGCAAGAGGTACGGCGCGACGCGGGCGTCGATGAACATTCGCTTGAGGCGTTGAAGCGGGACGGCGCGAGGGTGTTCGTAGTCGTCGGGAAGGCGTGG
>CAYMXF010000284.1:2458-4670 GCA_964393935.1 uncultured Planctomycetaceae bacterium | reverse complement strand
GTCAAAATCGAACTCGGCCGGGCGAACATGTTGATTGAAGACGTCCTGCGGCTGGGCCAAGGCTCGGTCGTGGAGTTGGACAAACTGGCCGGCGATCCCGTGGACGTGCTCGTCAACGACCGGCTCGTCGCGCGGGGCGAGGTCCTCGTCCTCAACGACAACTTCTGCGTACGGATCAGCGAGATCATCGCCGGCGTCGAGGAGGAGGTCGCCGAGGCGGTCGCGACGTGACGTTCGTCCTCCCGCCCAGCCGACAAGACCCGATGCGCAGCCTCAGCCTGACATTCCAGATGATGGTCCGGGTGGTTCAGAGCCTCGACCGTAAGGGAGCGCCGAGAAACGCTACGAGAATCGCGAGATTTGTTTGCATCATAATGGTGGCAAATACAGGGGTCCGCGCTGATGAGATTGTCGCCGCTTCACAAAAAAATGAATCCCCCGATGCCGTCGCGGCATGGCTTCAACAAACCTCGACTGTGAAAGAAAAGCCGACCGATCTAACCCTCAAACGAAATAAGAAATCCCCCTCCCAAACGCAGCAGCGAGCCGACGGGGGCGAGACCTCGCTCCCTTACGGCAAGATGATGTGGCCGCTGGCCGTCGTCCTCGGGACGATCGCCCTGGCGGCGTGGGGCCTGCGCAAGTGGGCGGCTGGAGGCGGGCGAGTGGGCTCGACCGGCGCGATCACGGTCATCGCCCGGCACTACCTCTCGAGTAAACAAAGCCTTTGCCTCGTGCGACTCGGGCGACGAGTTGTCCTCCTGGGCGTGACGCCGGAGCACATCGGCGCTGTCGCGGATTTGGGCGACGCCGATGAAGCCGCCGCGCTCATGGCCGGTCTCGAACGCACCCGGCCTGGGTCGTTTTCCAACGCCATGGCGGGCTTTTCGCCATCGCGGATTTCTGATTTCAAACAGGACGATGCGCCCGAAGCTGTTTTGGAAGAAACCAGCGGACGCGTCCAAAGCCTGGTGGATCGTTTGAAGGCCTGTGGCGCCGGCTCTTAGCCGGTGTGATTCAGTGAAAAGCGCAAAGGAGTTGCGCGATGTTTGTCGAATGGCGGAGCCATAAGCGATCCCGTCGCCGGACCCTCTCGGCATTGCTTGCATTGCTGGCATGGGTGCCGGCGACTGCGATCGCCGCGCCCGCCGAGGCCGAATCGACTGCCGCCGCCTCGTCGTTCGACAACACCATCGGCATCCCCGACGTCAGCCAACTCGCCCCGGTCGCCAAGGACGCCAAGGGCGTCAGCGCATCGCTCCGCATCCTCGTCCTGCTCACGGTCCTGTCACTTGCGCCGTCCATCCTGATCATGATGACGAGCTTCACGCGTATCGTCGTCGTGCTGGCCCTCTTGCGGCAGGCGATCGGCACCCAGCAGCTCCCGCCCGGCCAGGTCCTCGTCGGGCTCGCCATGATCATGACGATGCTCGTCATGGCCCCGACGTGGCATCAGATGAAAAAAGAGGCCGTCGATCCCTATCTCGATGGCAAGCTCGGCCAGGCCGACGCCCTCGACCGCGGGGCGCTGCCGCTGCGCGAGTTCATGTTTCGCCAGATCGAATCGGCCGGCAGCGAAGAAAACGTCTACACCTTTCACGAGTACGTCTCCGGCCCCGTCCCTGAAGGGGTCGAACTGAAGCGAAACGACGTGGGCATGGCCGAACTGGTCCCCGCGTTCGTGCTCAGCGAACTCAAGACCTCCTTCGTCATGGGCTTTCGCATCTACCTGCCGTTTCTGGTCATCGACATGGTCATCGCATCGATCCTCATCAGCATGGGCATGATGATGTTGCCGCCGGTGCTCATCTCGCTGCCGTTCAAGCTGATGCTCTTCGTGCTCGCGGACGGCTGGGGATTGGTAGTCGGCTCGCTGCTGGCAAGCTTCGGAGCAGCGTAAGCAGGTATGAACGCAGTATCGCGAACGGAGCAATCGAAGCGGTTTCGCCGTTTGGCGGATCACTCGCATCCGCTTGCTTCTTCGCGTCCGAATGAAAGGACATCGCACCTATGAACCCCGGAACCGCCATTGAACTGAGCTACGACGCGCTTTTTCTGACGCTGGTCCTCGCCGGACCGATCATGCTCATCGGCATGGTCGTCGGTCTGGTCATCAGCATCGTCCAAGCAGTCACTCAATTGCAGGAGCAGACGCTTAGCTTCGTCCCCAAGATCGTCGCGATGGGGCTGGCTGCCGCGCTCTTCATCCCCT
>CAYMXF010000284.1:0-2358 GCA_964393935.1 uncultured Planctomycetaceae bacterium | reverse complement strand
AGCTTCGTCCCCAAGATCGTCGCGATGGGGCTGGCTGCCGCGCTCTTCATCCCCTGGCTCACTACGCGGCTCGTCGAATACACCCAGCGCCTCTGGGGCGATGGGATGATGCATTAGAAAAGTCAAAACGCCGAAACGCCAAAAAGCCAAAACAACAAAACGAAAATAATGACCCTCGGATTGCTGCGATTTGAGATGCTCCTACCGGCCTTTGCGCTGGTCCTCGCGCGCGTCGCCGGGATCATTTTCTCCGTGCCCATGCTCGCCAGCAGTCTGATCCCGCGGAATATCATGGCCCTCCTCGTCGCCGCGATCTCGCTCATGGTCTTCCCCGCCGTCCTGCCGCTTCTGCCGACGTCGTTGACGATCGGCCAGGCCCTCGCCGGGTTGGTTGGAGAATTCTTGATCGGTGAACTGCTGGGCCTCGGCGCCGGACTGATCTTCTACGCCGCGCAAGTCGCCGGCCAGATCGTCAGTCATCAAGCGGGCCTCTCCCTCGGCCAGGTCTTCAACCCCATGTTCGACGAGGAAACCAACATACTCGACCAGGTCTGGTTCTTCTCCGTCATGGCCCTGTTCTTCGCGCTCCGCGGGCACATCGCCGTCGTGGAAGTGCTGCTCGCCAGCTTCAAATCGATCCCGCCAATGACCATGCTGGCCGATCCCGCGCTCGGCGATTTCACCGTCAATATCCTCACCGGCGTCTTCAACATCGCCATGCGTCTGGCCGGGCCGACCGTCCTCGCGCTGCTCCTCACGTCGCTGGTGCTCGGCTTCCTGACGCGCACGATGCCGCAGATGAACATTCTCACGGTCGGCTTCTCGCTGAAGATCGGCATCGCGCTGCTCATGGTCGCCGTCACGATGGGCTACTCCGACGGCCTCGTGGGCGATGCCCTATTCGACGGCCTCGACCACGTCGGCCGGCTCTTCGAGCACCTCTCCAAACAGGTGACGCATGGCGGCTAACGACGGCGACAAAACCGAAGCGCCGACGCCGCGCCGGCGGACGGAAGCCCGCCAGCAAGGCCAGATCGCGCGCAGCACCGACCTCAACTCCGCGCTGCTTTTGCTCGGTGGGATGCTCTGCCTCCGCTCGATGGGCCCGCGATTGATGCAATCGCTCCTCGGCGTGATGCAAGAAAACCTTTCGGTCTCCGATCCGGAGCAGACCGCGCACATCGACGTCCTCCACGTCGTCAGTTCGGCGGCGCTGGCGACGCTCACGGCCGCGGGGCCGATCATGCTGGGGCTGCTCGTCCTGGCGCTCGCCGCCAATCTGCTTCAGGTCGGCTTCCTGATCACCGGTCAGCCGCTACAACCGAGCCTGAACAAACTCAACCCCCTCAACGGTTTTTCGCGGATCTTCAGCGCCCGGACGCTCGTGCAACTGGCGATGAACTGCCTGAAGCTCGCGCTGATCTGCTTCGTCGCTTACGCCTCTATCCGCGAACGATGGTCGGCGATCTTCCTGGCATTGGAGACCGACGGCGGCGAACAGGCGGTCCTTATCTCGCAAATCGTGTACGCCGTCGGACTGCGGCTGGCGATGGTCCTCGTCGTGCTAGCCCTTCTCGACTATGGCTATCAGCGATTGCGGCACGAGAAGGACCTGCGAATGACGAAGGAGGAGGTCAAGGAAGAGATGCGGCGAATGGAGGGGGACCCCGTCATCAGGCAGCGCCGCCGGCGAATGCAGTTTGCCGCCGCGATGCAGCGCATCCGCAAGCTTGTCCCGACCGCCGACGTCGTCGTGACGAACCCGACCGAGCTGGCCATCGCCATCAAGTACGACCAAGAATCGATGCGCGCCCCCACGGTCGTCGCCAAAGGGCAGGATTACCTCGCGCAAAAAATCCGCGAGATCGCCATCCAGCACGGCGTACCGATCATCGAGAAGAAGCCCCTGGCTCAGGCCCTCTACAAGACCGTCGAAGCAGGGCAAGAGGTCCCCGAGCAGTTTTACAAGGCCATCGCCGAAATCCTGGCCTATGTGTACGAGCTCTCTGGCCGGGCACAGCGAATGCGAACGGCCCCGGCGGCGTGAAAGGTAATGACAAATGACGAATGACGAATTGCAAAATCCAGTTCACGCCGCGGCGAGCGAGTTCGTGTCTTCTTTTGTAATTCGAAATTCGTAATTCGTCATTCAAATTTGAATATGGCCACCACGACGCCCATCCTCCGCCTCTCCTCCGCGCTACAGCATTACCGCGGCCTCATCTTCCCCATCCTGGCGATGCTGCTGATCCTCGTCATCCTCATCCCGCTGCCCACGCCGGTGCTCGACTTCCTGCTCATCGCCAACATCACGCTCAGCGCCGTCGTGCTGCTGACCGTCATGTACATGAACGGGCC
>CAYMXF010000283.1:1438-4671 GCA_964393935.1 uncultured Planctomycetaceae bacterium | reverse complement strand
CGCAATAGCCGCACTGCCAAGAACAAGATGAATGAACTCGCGCCGCCTCATCTGCATCCCCCTAGCCAAGAGGGTTACGCCAGACGATCGCGCCATATGTACCAGATCGCGCCTTCCGTTGTCTGTGCGGAAACGCACAGCCAGTAGACGAGCGCCGCGACGGCTCCATGGCCGCTTTTGGCACATCCCGGAACTGCTGCCTCTCGCGAGTACCGGCCGCTTACGGCTCCAAAGCGGACTCCGACAAGCCGTCCCTAGGCCCTGTTTACAAAGTTATTGACGACTGACTCGGAGATCGATTCAAGACTGCAGATTCGAAGCGAGGCAGTCTTTAAGTCGCGGCGATCTGGCGGAAGCGGAGTGGCGTCCGTTGAAGGAATTGCTGCCGGCGGAGGGGGGCCGCAAGAGCCGGCCGGCATTCGACAACCGGCCCATCGTCAACGGCATCCTGTTGTGGTGCATCCGGACCGGCGCGCCACGGCGCGATCTTCTCGAGAAGTATGGCAAGTGGATGACGGTGTACCAACGCTTCCGACGATGGAGCGAGGCCGGCATCTGGGAGGCCGCGGCGACGACGTTAGCCCAGGCGCTGGCCGACAACTTCCGCCACAGCATCGACTCAACGACCGTCCGCCGCCACGTCTCGGCCGCCGGCGCAAAAGGGCGACTCGCGAACAGGCGTTTGGCCGCTCGCGGGGCGGGTTCACCTGCAAGATTCATTGTCTCAGCGATGCCCACGGTCTCCCGCTCGGCTTCCACCTCACCGGCGGCGAGGCGGCCGACTGCACGCAGTTCGAAACGCTCAGCGCACTCGCCGAAGCGCGGCCCGACTACCTGATCGCCGACAAGGGCTACGACAGCGACGCCATCCGCGACCGCCTGCGCGCGGCCGGCGTGCGACCCGTGATCCCGCCGCGCTCCAACCGCACCAACACGATCCGTTGGAGCCGGCGGTTCTACCTCGAACGCAATCGCATCGAGCCCATGATCGGACACCTCAAGGTCAACCGCGCCGTCGCCACCCGCTACGACAAGCTGGCAAGGTCTTTCCTCGACGCACTTCGATCTGGCAGCCATCCGCAAATGCCTACGCTTCGCAACTTTGTAAACAGGGCCTAGGACCTTTTATTAGTTCACGTCCTAATGTTGCCCCGAGGGGTCGTATGATCGTGACCATGGCCAACCAGCGTTCTCCGTTTCGCCTTGGCAGGTCGACCAATCCGTCGAATCGAATTCTCGGGATGCACAACGACAAGCTCGCCGGCAATTATCTGGCCGCAATCCACCTCGCAGCCCTCGTCGCCTATTGACTCAATTGAGTCTGGACCCTCGTCCGTCTCAGGATGCTTCCCGGCGAACTGAGTTCGGTATAGTCGTTGAGCCTTGCCGAACCAAAGCCATGGAATCCACCGTATCGCGGGCACCGAACATGGCTTGATGCACTGATTATGTCGCGAGGAAAACACCATGATTGGTCGAAGAGATCCTTGTGACAGCGGGGTGATCGCATCGACGCCGGTCGCCGGCGGTTGCCCCGGCCGGTCCAAGCCTTGGGTGCTCGCCGCGACGATCCTTGGATCCAGTATGGCCTTCATTGACGGCGCCGCGGTCGGCGTTGCGCTGCCGGTTATGCAGATCGAGCTCGCGGCGTCCATCGTGACAATGCAATGGGTCGTGAACGCCTATTCTCTGTTTCTGGCCGCGCTGATACTGATTGGTGGCTCGGGGGGTGATCGCTTCGGGCGGCGACGCACCTTTGTGATCGGTATCGCCGTCTTCGCGGCTGCGTCCATCGCGTGCGGTTTGGCGACCAGCGCCGTTGGACTGGTGGTCGCTCGTGGCGCACAAGGTATCGGCGGCGCCCTCATGATCCCCAACAGCCTCGCCATCATCGGCGCCACCTTCGATGCCGGAGAGCGCGGCAGAGCGATCGGCACCTGGGCCGGGTTCTCGGCCATCGCCGGCGCCCTTGGGCCGGTACTCGGCGGATGGCTCGTCGATGCGATTTCTTGGCGGGCGATCTTTTTCATAAATGTGCCGTTGGCACTCATCACCGTGTTTGTCGCCGTGCGACACATGCCGGAGAGCCACGACCACGGCGCGACGTCGAAACTGGACTGGCGGGGAGCGGTTCTCGCCGCAGCCGCACTCGGTCTAGGCGCGTTCGGCTTGATGCAATCCAGCGTGCTCGGTTGGCAGCATCCGGCCGTGTTCGGTTCATTGCTCGCCGCCGCACTGCTCTTGGTGGCGTTTGTTTGGGCGGAGGCGCGCCATCAAGCGCCGATGATGCCTCTCGGCCTGTTCCGCTCGCGCACGTTTAGCGGCGTCAATCTGCTGACCCTGCTTCTCTATGGGGCACTCGGTGGCGCGTTTTTCTTTCTCCCCTTCGATCTCATTCAGGTGCAAGGATATCCAGCGATGCTCGCGGGGGCTGCATTTCTGCCATTTACACTCGTAATGGGGGTTCTCTCGCGGTGGTCTGGAGGTCTGCTCGATCGCTTCGGAGCGAGGCGTCCGCTCATCATAGGCCCAATCGTCGCTGCAATGGGGTTCGCGCTCCTTGCGTGGGCTGGAATTGGTGGATCGTATTGGTCAAATTTCTTTCCGCCGATGGCTATCCTGGGGCTGGGCATGGCGATTAGCGTCGCACCGCTCACGACAACCGTCATGAATGCTGTGACGCAAGACCGCGCTGGCGTGGCGTCGGGCATCAACAACGCGGTCGCCGAGGTTGCGACATTATTTGCCGTGGCCGTCTTCGGTGTTGTCGGCCTCGCCGTTTTCAATCACGTCCTCGTTGGACATTTGAGCAACCTCAATCTTCCGCCTGACGTCACACCCGCGGTGGACGCGATCGGGAAGGCGCTGACGGGCGCCACCTTACCTGATGTCGTTCAAGGAGATTATCGTGAAGTTTTGAAATCGGTAGTCGACTCGGCGTTTGTTTCAAGTTTTCGCCTGCTCATGCTGATAGCCGCCGCGCTCGCTCTTTTGGGATCTCTGTGCGCGGCGCTTACGATTGAGTCGCCAAGAGAAAGCAGCGGCGTGCCCATGAAAACCCCAAACCGAATTGTGCGCTAGCGCGATACGCTTTTGGATAAATAGCCTGTCCCTCCGCAAATCAGATTCGCACGAAGGAGCGGTAGAGCTCACCGTGGACCTGCTCCAAGTTCAGATCGAGATTTTGGTTTAGAACCATTCGGATCGATCTCGGGGCATGCGCCGGGCCCAAG
>CAYMXF010000283.1:0-1338 GCA_964393935.1 uncultured Planctomycetaceae bacterium | reverse complement strand
GCCTTTGCCTTATCCAGTTTGTCGACCGCAACCACGCACTGGAGCCCCGTCGCGTCCGCGCCGACGATGTAGAACGCCTCGATGTTCACCCGGGCCTTGGCGAATTTCCGCGCCAGTGCGCCCAACGCCCCCGGAACGTTGGAAAGCGTCAATTCGAGGACTTCCTTCGATTGTTTGACCTTGAGTCGCGCCGCTTTCAGCGCAGCAAGCGCCTTTTTCGGGTCATCCGCGACGAACCGGGCATAACTTCGCGCCCCGATCCCGTAGCCTATTAGCTGGACGTTCACGCCGGCGGCACCAAGCGTTTCGCCGAGCTTTGCCAGGGTGCCAGGCTTGTTCTCCAGAAGAACCAATATTTCGACGGGCATTTGTGCCTCCCCCGTTCACGTACGTTCGCCTACTCACAGCCAGGATTATACAAACCGACATTCCCCTGTTCCTACCAATAAGTACATCGGCCCGTGCCGATGAGGCACTCCGGCGAGCATAGGTACCCCGCCGGCCGGCTGCTGCGACTCGGATGACGTTTTCAGCAGGGATACCTATCTGCATTGCCCCCCTTTGATCAGACCGAAGCAACATGACGGCCCCCAGAACCCTGTGTCCTGTGTCGACATTCCTACGACGTTGCGGTAGACGCATCTTGTGAGACGCCCGACGCTAGCAGCGCAATACCCGCGCGCCGAAGGTCACCATGCCCGACGACCTCTCCAAAAAGACATGCGTACCCTGCCGCGGCGGAGTACCGCCGTTGACCGCAGAACTAGCGGCAGAGTATCTGCGACAGGTTCCCGACTGGACGCTGGGCGAGGGGGACCGCCGGATAAGTCGAACCTACAGATTCAAGAACTTTCGCGACGCTTTCACCTTCGTGCAACAGATAGCTGATCTTGCCGAAGCGGAAGGACACCACCCCGATGTCGCGTTCGGCTGGGGTTATGTCACGACCTCGCTGCAGACCAAGAAGATCAAAGGCCTGCACGAGAACGACTTCATCATGGCGGCAAAATTCGATCGGCTGGCTGGTATCCAACCCTGAGATAAAGCACGGCCGTCGCTGAGGTCGTGCTACCGACGAGAGGCGGGTGCATCGCTTTTTTGGCTTCCTGCGACTCACGCGGTCACCGGCACGCCGCGGCGGAAGCTCGGGGCGCGGATCAGCGGCCGCGGATCAATCCTGGCGAACTGAAGAAACGCGCAGCTGACGAATATGGTCTGTCGCATATTCATCGAGAATCCACCGCCATTCAAACAAGCGCCGCGCGGCGAGGGAGGGGCGCTCGTTGACGTTGAAATTTCCGAGGGGGTGGCGACGGCGAGGCTCTATCTCGCTGCGGG
>CAYMXF010000282.1:2642-4683 GCA_964393935.1 uncultured Planctomycetaceae bacterium | reverse complement strand
CCGGGAGTCTTTATACTCCCTTATCTGGGTGTCCACGAATCGTGGGGAAGATCAATATTCGCAAAGACGACTCAGAGGCCGTGTTGAACGAACTTGGACTGATGCTTCCGAGCATGCTCCGCGAATCGGTCGATGATGGGTTCTACAATTTTACGGTCAGTCGAAGAAAAGACCCAGACGCATATACCGACTACACGGAGTGTACGCGCGGGAACATGCTTTATGACCGGATTGCATCAGCCGCCCGCATTCTCGTAAGCGCCTACTCTGTCGAAAATCCAGACCTATCTTGGCGAATCTCTTCGAATAAGCGCGCAACAGATATTCTGCTCGACACACGATTCGCATTTCGCCTCAAGCGAACCAAAAAGAATCGGCGTGGTTGCACTACAAGCGTTTCGACCCACCGACAACGTACGATCAAATCTTCCGTTATGCAGCCGATCCGCCAAATGGTCTTGCCATTTCCCGCGGATCAAATCGTAGTTGCTGATGCAGAGCGCATTTGGATTACGGTAGGTTTTGACTTGGACGACGCCGAGGAGTCCATCGCCAAAGTGGATTTGGGGATCGAGGTCAAGAAACATTTTCTATGGACGACGCCTTTGCACGTTCCCGATGTAAAAGTAATTGCGAATATCTCGCCCGCGCTAGCGGATAAGATTACTGAACTGAGGATTCGGCGAACCGGATAGGATTGTTGGACATGGAAGCGAATAAGGATAATTTGGAAATTGCGCCCGCTCCGCGCCGTCGCTCGCCGCGCAATCGATTCAATCCTGACATGCTGGCAACGGCGAGAGAGGCGCAACGTCTTTCTCAGAGCGAGCTGGCCGAGAAAATGGGAGTGAGCCAAGCACTAATCGGCAAACTCGAATCGGCATTGGGCGACCCTACTGAGGATCAAATCAATGATCTCGCCAGAGTCCTTGAAGTTCAGCCCGAAATATTTTTTATTGATCGGTCCAGGCGGCTTGCAAGCATGTCCGATTTTTATCATCGCGCGCTCGCAAGAGCGAAGCGCAGAGACGTGAAAGCTATTCATGCGCGATGTAGCATCTTCGATATCCAAATTGATCGGATTCTTAATGTCGGTGGCCTGCCTGAAGATCAAATACCAGAGTTCGACCCGGATGATTACCCGGAGGGACCGGAACGCATCGCGGAAATGACTCGCGAAGCCATGGGAATTGCGGCGGGACCAATTCCGAATTTGGTTGAAGCAATCGAACGAAGCGGCGCGATCGTCATCGACAGACAACTTGAGGTTGACGGGGTCGATGCGCTGTGCCGTTGGGTTCCTGAATTGCCAAAAATATTTTTTCTCAACGGGGCAAAGCCAGCGGATCGTATTAGGTTCAGCCTCGCGCATGAATTAGGGCACACCGTCATGCACTTTGATAGGGACTTCGAACCACAGGATGCTGAGCATCAAGCGGATTCTTTCGCGTCCGCATTTTTGATGCCAGCGAATGAGATTCGTCACGACTTTCGGGGGCACGTAAACATATCTGATTTAGCGGCTATCAAGCGCAAATGGCGAGTTTCGATGCAAGCTGCCGCACGGAGAGCATTCACCCTCAAAATAATTGATAAGAGGCGGTATCAATACTTATGCGTTCAAATGTCTCGCAATGGATGGCGGAAAGAAGAACCCGTAAGCATTGAGGGGGAATCTCCAACTACCTTCAATCGGTTGCTCCAAAGGCACTTGGATGCGGGATACTCACCGTCCGACTTGGCCAAACTACTTCTGGTTTCTGAGGCCAGTGTTGATCGTATGCTCCGAGACGCGATGAGTTTACCAAACTTCAAAGAGCATGGGGTTCGCTTGCGGATTATTGACGAGGATCGAGATTAGTTCTTGTGCAGCCGTCCGCCTTTTTGTGCAGGACGACGTTATTGTGCAAAGCCCCTATAAAGGAGGGGGATATTGAATCGAGGCAGAGAAGCTAAATCAGCACGCCCGCGATGCAGCCGGTCATCCAGCTTGCCATCGCCCCGGCGAGCATGGCGCGGGGGCCGAGGCGGACGAGGTCGG
>CAYMXF010000282.1:0-2542 GCA_964393935.1 uncultured Planctomycetaceae bacterium | reverse complement strand
AGGCTCTCGGCCCCCGTCACGCCCAGGGCACGAGTCATCACCCAGGCCATGCCGCGGACGACGCGCTGGAGGATGCCGTAGTGGTAGCCGATGGAGGAGAGCGTGGCCACGATGATGATCGTGGTCATGATCTTGATGCCGGCGACCGCGGACCAGGTGACGGCGGGGTTGCTCCCGGCCAGCGGGCCGAAGACGAAGTGCGCGCCTTCGTCGGCCGCCCGCAAAACAACGGAGACGATGTTCCCCAGCCCCTCGAAGAAGGCCTTGCCCGGTTTCGTCTTGAGCACCAGGAGGGCCAGTGCCCATTGAAGGGCGAGACCGCCCACGACGGTCTTCACGGGAAAGCGGCGGCGGTTGGAGGAAAGGAGCCAGGCAATCAGGATCAGCGCGAGGATGCCGAGGATGCCGCGGGCCTGGGTCATCTAGCGCTTCTCCGGCGGCGGGGACAGCGGCGTAAAATGCTCGGCGCAGCGCGGCTCGTAGTCGTCCAGCCCGCCGACCATGTGCAGCGTGTCGATCGGCGTATTCCGCTGCGTGTATGGCGAAGGCTTACCGCAAACGCGGCAAGGCGACTGCTTGGTCACGACTTCGTCGGCGATCGCGCAAAGCTGCGGCATCGGATCGAACGGCCGCCCCCACGCGTCGTTGGTGATCCCGGCGACGAGCACGGTCGCGCCGCGCGCGAGAAGCTTCTCGACGACCGGGATCAGCGGCAACTTGAAGAAGTGGCCCTCATCGAACGCGACGACATCCGCGCCCTGCGAGTCCTCCAGAGCGGCATCGGCGCTAGGCACCGGTTTCGCGTCAAAACGATCCTGCGTGTGCGTGACGAGGTGCGTCGGATCGTACCGGTTGTCGATCGAGTGCTTGAACGCCTTGACCGTCAGACCATCGGTCCGCGCTTGGCGGAGCCGGGCGATGAGCGTTTCGGTCTTGCCAGAGAACATCGAGCCATGTACAACGATGAGCCGGCCTTTGGGGGATCGGGGTTCCACGGGTGCGATTGTGCCCGGATCGAGCGTATTGGCAAGCAGGGACTTGGCGATGAGGGGCTCTTCCCCGTGAACGACGCGGCGGTACACTGCGCCCGTGCGTGCCCGCGCTGGGCGGGTCAAGAGTTCATTTTCTCATAGGGAGAACGACCATGTTGCGACGAAGATTTTTCTACTGTTTGGCGTCGATTCTTTCCGCCGGCGTCATCGCCGGATGTCAGCAGCCCGCGGGCGACATGGAGCATAAAGGTCCGCCGCCGCGCCCCGCGGAACTCGACAAGCTGAACCCGTGGGTGGGGACATGGAACGGCAGCGGCGACATCACGGTCTATACGCCCAAGGGACCGAAGACGATGAAGACCACCGGCACCGAGCATTGGGCGTGGGCTTGCGACAATCGCTTCCTCATGGCGAACTTCGAGTGGAGCATGGGCGACAACGCCAACGAGAAGCATCAGGGCATCGCGATGATGACGTGGAACCCGAAGGAAAAAGAGTTTCGCTCCTGGGAGTTCATGGGCGACGGCACGGTCAATCGCGGCGAGATGAAGTACGACGAGAAGGCCGGACTGTGGAGGATGGAAGGAAAGGGTACCGATCCGATGACCGGCCAACCCACTCGCGGCGGGGGCACGGCCAAGATGGTGGGCGACAAGACGATGGAGTGGAGCTTTACCATGTGGGATTGCCTGAAGCTCAGTAAGAAAATGGAAGGCAAAGGGACCAGCACGAAACAATAGCGCATCGTTCGTCCGGCTCTCCCATCGCAGTCTGATCGGAAGCCCGCCGCCTATCATCGGCGGGCTTCTTTTTGGTTTTTACGGGACATCGGCATAAAATGAGCGGCATCCTCGTTGGTGACTCGCCGGGGTTCTTCCATGCCGATTCGCATTCGTTGTCGATGGACTCTGCTCGCGGCATGCGCGCTGCCGATGCTGGTCGGCTGCGACGCGGGCTATCTGCTGGACTTGGCGTTGGGCCAGATCGCGGTGACCGCGCGGGTGGTGCCGGTTTCGCAGGCTCTCAACGATCCAAACCTGACGGACGATGAGAAAGCCAAGTTGGCCTTCACCCAGCAGATTCGTCAATTCGGGATCGATCGGATCGGGCTGAAAGCGACCGAGGCGTACACCTTTTTCGATGCGAACGGCACAGAGCCGGCGGTGTTTGTTGTTTCCGCCAGTAACAAAGACAGCCTGACAGGTTATCGCTGGGACCTACCTTTCGTGGGGGCCATCGGCACCAAGGGCTTTTTTGATGAGGGTCTGGCTCGGAACGAGGCCGACTCGCTCAGGGCCCAAGGCTTCGATGTGTTTCTCGGCGGGGCGGCGGGGTTCTCGACGCTGGGGTTCTTCCCCGACCCCGTGCGGCAATCCAACCTTCAGATGGACGAGATCGAACTCGCCGAACTGATCCTGCACGAGATGACGCATACCACGATCTTCAAGCCCAGCGACAGCAACTTCAACGAGGGCTTGGCCACCTTCGTCGGCCGGACGGCAGCGCAAACGTTTTTCGACGAGACGTTCGGTGTGGATTCCTCTCAAGCC
>CAYMXF010000281.1:0-4713 GCA_964393935.1 uncultured Planctomycetaceae bacterium | reverse complement strand
CTCGCTCGACTTCGTCGTCACTCCGGACGTGCTGATCCCGCGGCCGGAAACGGAGCTGCTCGTCGAACAGGCCCTCGCCTGGTGTCAATCGCATTCGCGTGACCGGCACGATCTGCTCGATGTCGGGACCGGTTCCGGCTGTATTGCGATTGCGATCTGTAAGCGCCGGCCCTCAATTCACGCGGTTGCGTCGGACATTTCTGAGGTCGCGCTGAAAATTGCGAGCGAGAATATTCGCCGCCACGAACTCACCGAGCGCGTCCGCGTCGTTCAGGCCGACTGGTTAGTATTACCAAAGGATGTTGTTCCGCCCGGCGGATTCGACGTGATCGTCTCCAACCCCCCTTACATTACAGAGGCGGATCGCGATGAGTTGCCGGAAAATGTACGTGGCTACGAGCCGGCGGTCGCGCTGTTCGGCGGCCAGGACGGATTAGAGCTTTTTCGCCGGATCGCGAACGACGCACCGCGCAATCTCAAACCCGGAGGGCTGCTCCTGATGGAGATCGGTCTGGGCCAGACCGACGCCATCGAATCGTTGATGACGGCTCAGGGGCGGTTCGAGCTGACAGGGCGATACAGAGACGCCAACGGGATCGAGCGGGCGTTAGCGTTTACTGTTTCTGCATAAGAATAAGGCTCACGCAGAGGCGCTGAGCACGCAGAGATAAATAAAAAGTGGGAGGGGATTTTTTTCGCGAGATTGATCCATGAAGCATAATGAAGTTACGGCGGCGATCATCGATACTGCGATATCGGTGCATCGAGGACTGGGGCCCGGCCTTCTTGAGTCCGTTTATCAGGAAGTCTTGGCCTTTGAACTTGCGCACCGGGGACTTCGCGTTAATAAGGAGGTACCGATTCCCGTCATCTGGAAGGATGTGCGTTTAGACATCGGGTTCCGCGCCGACATGATCGTCGAAGAACTCGTCTTATTGGAACTCAAATCAGTCGAGACGATTGCCCCGGTTCACAAGAAACAATTGCTAACGTACCTTCGATTGGCGGACAAGCGCGTCGGCTTGTTGCTGAATTTCGGGGTCGAGATGATGAAGAACGGCATCCATCGAATCGTAAACGGTTTGGAAGAGTAATCTCACGCAGAGGTGCAGGGCTCGCGGAGGAAAGAGAGGATTCCTCGGTTTCAATTCCCTCATTTTTTCTTTGCGTGCTCTGCGCCTCTGCGTGAGATTCGCTTAAACTACCCGCATGACCGAGCCTTCGCTCGCTGATCGGGATTTCCGGCGGATTCTGCTCATCAAGCCGAGTTCGCCCGGCGACATCATTCACGCGCTGCCGGTGCTGCACGGTCTGCGGCAAAGGTATCCGCAGGCGCACATTGCGTGGCTGGTGGCGACGTCGTTCGCCAATCTTCTCGAAGCCGATCCGGCGGTGAGCGAAGTGATTTCCTTCGATCGACGCCGCTTCGGTCGATTGGGGCGGAACCTCGCGGTGACGCGAGACTTCATGGCGTTCGTGCGGACGCTGCGCGCGAAAGCATTCGACTTGGTCATCGATTTGCAGGGGCTTTTTCGCAGCGGCTTTCTGTCGATGGCCTGCGCCGCGCCGGTGCGGATCGGTTTCGCCGCGTCGCGTGAACTGGCGTGGATGTTTTACACGGACAAGCTGCCCAAGGGCCGCCCGGACGACCACGCCGCCGACCGTAATTATCGAGTCGCCCGCCTACTCGGCTTCGACGATCAACCGATGGATTTTTCCATCGCTCTGACGGATGCGGACCGTACGCACGCCTCCGCGCTGTTGCAAGAAGCCTGCATCACCAAAGGCAGCGGTTACGTCGTGCTCGTGCCGGCGACGCGCTGGGAGACAAAATGCTGGCCGCCGGATCGATTCGGCGCATTGGCCCGTCTCTTGCGCAAGCGTCATGGCTTGTCGAGCATCCTGGTCGGGGGACCCTCGGACATCACGGCCGCGCAGATCTCAACGGGTACGTCCGAGGGCGCGGCCTACAACCTTTGCGGTCGCACGACGCTCCGCGAACTCGCCGCCTTGATCGAACGATCCTCCATCGTCGTCACCGCCGACTCCACGCCGATGCACATGGCCGTCGCCCAGCAGCGCCCGCTCGTCGCGCTCTTCGGCCCGACAAACCCTCGCCGCACCGGCCCCTACGGCCGACTGGCCGACGTGCTTCGCATCGACCTGGAATGCTCGCCATGCTATTTCAAGAAGCTGAGCCAATGCCCCTATCAGCACGCGTGCATGCAAAGGCTCGATGTGGAAATGGTAGCGAACGTCGTCACCGAAAAAATCGTGTAGGGCGGGTTTCACCCGCCGTTCGATCAACGGTGTGCAAAGCACGCCCTACAAAAACCGCAAAGAGCATGATCGGGCGAGAGAGAATCTCGCCGCGCTGCTCTTTGCTCTTTACGTCTTCCCCACCGGCGGCCGCGGGCGGGCGTCTCCCGCACGAACAGGCCGCGAGTGGCTTCCGAAAGACCTCCACTAGCAACATTATATCGTCGATCCCTCGCTTCGGCCTAGCCTTGAATTGTTCCTGGGTGTGCCGGTGGGCTAACATGAAGGCGTATGACGACCGTCTCCGCGACTTCGGTTCACCCCCCCGTCGCCTGCCGCCGGACCTGCATCCTCGGCACGGCCGGCCATATCGACCACGGCAAGTCCAGCCTCGTCAAGGCGTTGACCGGCACGGACCCGGACCGGCTGCCGGAGGAAAAGGCCCGGGGGATGACGATCGAACTGGGCTTCGCGCATCTGAAGCTGCCGGGCCCCAACGGCGAGGCGGACGGGCTCGACGTCGGAGTCGTCGACGTGCCGGGTCACGAACGCTTCGTCAAGACAATGGTCGCGGGGGCGACCGGCGTTGATCTGGGGATGCTGGTCGTGGCGGCGGACGACGGCGTGATGCCGCAGACTCGGGAGCACGTTGAAATCCTCGATCTGCTGGGCATTCGCAGCGGGCTCATCGCGATCAACAAGTCGGACTTGGTCACAGATGACCGGATCGAGCAGGTACGGGGGCAGATCGCGGACGTTGTTAAAAACACATTGCTCGCCGATTGGCCGATCGTTGTCGTCTCCGCGCGGACCGGCCGGGGACTCGACGAAATACGGGCGTGCGTCGCCCATCTGATGGGCAATCTTCCCGAGCGTACGGCGAGTCCGATTTTTCGGTTGGCCATTGACCGGGTCTTTCCGATCCACGGCCGCGGGACGGTCGTTACGGGTTCAGTGCTTTGCGGCTGCGTCGTGCCGGGGATGACGCTCGAACTTCAACCGTCCGGCCTATCCTGCAAAGTCCGCGAGGTTCAATCACACGGCGTAGCGCTGCACGACGTCGCCGCCGGCCAGCGCGCCGCGTTAAACCTGACCGGCATTGACCGCGAAAAGATCGAACGAGGGATGGAGCTGGCCACGCCGGGCTATCTCACGCCGACGCGATACGCCGATGTGCAAATTCGAGTGTTGCCACACGTCGAGAAGCCGGTTCGCTCGCATCAACACGTCCGCGTGTGCATGGGGACGAGCGAGACAATGGCGACGTTCGTTGTTTTCGGCGCGAACGAGATCAGCCCTGGAGGCCGCGCCTTCGCGCAGCTCCGCTTCGAGCAGCCGGTCGTCGCATCGTTTGGTCAGCGGTTCATCATCCGAAACGAAAACGCGCAAACCACCCTCGGCGGCGGCAGCATCGTGCGGCCAGTCTCGCGACGGGTTCGCGGCAATGACGCCGAGGAGTTTGAGCTGTTGACGGCCGCGGCATCGCCGGAGCCGCTACGTCGCTTCGGGGCGGCGATACGCCGATGGGGGTTTGACATTCAGTCGCCGGGTTTCGATTCAGGCGGTACAATGATTGATCGAATTGCCGCGCGTCTGGCGTGCGAGACGGGAATCGACCCGTCGGCGCTGGGGGCGATGCATGACCGTCTTGTAAAAGAAGGCGTCATCGTCCGCCTCGACAGCGGGCGAGAGGTTCACCGCGGAACGCTTGAATCCGCTTCCGAACGCGCGTTGAGTTATTTGCGCCGCCACCACAAGAACCATCCCACCGAGCCCGGCGTACAACGTGACCGGTTTGTCGGCTGGCTGGAACAGCGGACCGCGGCCGGTTGCGGTCGACTTATGCTTGCCCAGATGGAAAGCGCCGGCCGGGTGGTCGCGCGAGGCCCGTACGTCGCGCACCATGAGTTTCGCCCGGCGTTGTCTCCGGAAGACGCGGAGCTGGTGGAGCGTTTCGTCGCCGAAGTGACGGCCACCGGGTTTGATCCCCCGGCTCTCGCCGCCGCGAAGTCCGCCGCCGGTCTTTCCAAGCCACGTTTGAAGCTGCTCGAAGACGCGGCGCGCTGCGACGGGCGACTGGTCCTCTTCGCGCCGCAACAATTCATTACCGCGCAGTCGGTTGAAAAGATAAAGGAAACGGTTCGCCGTTTGGGGCGCGGGCGATCGTTCAAGCTCGCCGAGGTTCGCGATGCTCTGGGCCTGAGCCGGCGCATCGTACAATCGCTGCTCGAATACTTGGATCGCATCCAATTCAGCAAGCGCGTCGGCGACGAACGCGTGCTGTTGGAGGCCGCGCCGTGAAGAAAGCCGCCGATCTTTCGCAGATTCCGTCGATGACCGTCTTGCTGGAGGCAGCGGTGAGGGAGGGATTTGTCGACGTTCCGAAATCGGCACTGACCGACGTCCTCCGCGAGGCAGTTGCCGCAACGCGGGATGAATTGCAGAACAAAATGC
>CAYMXF010000280.1:0-4744 GCA_964393935.1 uncultured Planctomycetaceae bacterium | reverse complement strand
GCCGGCGGCACGCTCGTCTTGATCGTCTTCGGCGTCATGCTCACCAGTAAATCCCCGTTCGTCATCTTCTCGGCCACTCGTGGGCAGGTCGTCGCCGCCGTGCTTGTGACGTTGCTCCTGGCCGGCGGGCTCTGCACGCTGCTCCTCCAGGCCGATTGGTCGAATTCGGCGGGCCAGCTCACCGCCTCGCCACAGGTCAAAGCCGTCGGAACGATGCTGCTCACCGATTATCTCGTCCCCTTTGAGGCGGCCAGCGTCCTCTTGCTTGTTGTCATGATCGGCGCCGCCTACCTGGCGCGACCGGAGAAGTAGCCACGATGCTGACCATCGGACTTCATCACTACCTGCTCCTCGCCGCGGTGGTCTTTTCCCTCGGCGTGCTCTGCATGGTCACCAAGCGCAACGCGATCGGCATCCTGATCGGCGTCGAGTTGGTGCTCAACGCGGCGAATATCAATCTCGTGGCCTTCAGCCGCTATCAGACCGGCGCCGGCGACGGCCATATTTTCGCGGTGTTCGTGATCCTGCTCGCCGCCGCCGAGGCCGCGATCGGCATCGCCATCTTCATGAATTTTTATAACACCTTGCAAACGATCGACGTGGATCGAGGCGACGAACTGAGGCACTAGGTCATTTTCAAAACGGTTTCAAGGGAGACAAAAAATGTTTCGACGGTATCTCACGAGTATTCTGGGCGTCGCGATCATGGTGGGCGTTCTGGGTGGCTGCGAAGAAAAGAAGAGGACGCACAAAATCACGATGGAAGGCCCGGAGAAGAAGACCGAATTGAAGTGGGAGACGACGGAGAAAAAAAAGGATACGGAGAAGAAGGAATAGAGCGAAGCAGTCTTCGGCCCTCGTAACGTCATGCAGTACCACACCGCACTAGCCCTCGGCGTTGTCATCCCCTTGGCCAGCTTCGTATTTCTGGTGTTCTGGGGTCCGCGTCTGGGTAAGCCCCGCGCATCCTACGTCGCAGTGGCGGCGATCGGGATAAGTTGCTTGCTCTCCACGTGGGTCCTGCTGGGCTGGCTGGATAAGACGCCGAACGAAAGAAACGCGCTGACCGCCCGGGCCGCCGCCGACCAGGTCCACTGGGCGACCTTTGGGAACATCCCCATCGGGGTCGGCGTCAAGCTCGATTCGCTCACGGTGATCATGTACTTCATGGTCACCTTCGTCTCGTTCTGGATCTTCTTTTTCTCCATTGGCTACATGGAGGGCCACAGCGACGAGGTGGACCATGTCAGCAAGTACCATCGATTCTTTGCCTATCTTTCGCTGTTTTGCTTCAGCATGTTGGGCCTCGTCGTCTCCAACAGCCTGCTCTTTCTATTCATCTTCTGGGAGTTGGTCGGCCTCTGTTCGTACCTGCTGATCGGTTACTACTTCGACAAGAAGTTCGCCAGCGACGCCGCGATGAAGGCGTTCATCACCAATCGCGTCGGCGATTTCGGTTTCATCCTGGGCCTGGCCCTCGTCGTGCTGCACTTGGGCACTTTCGATCTCGACGTGGCGGCCAGAAATTTCGCGGATCAATTCAGCGCCGGCAACGGCATCTTCGCATCAAAATACACGCTCTTCGGCTTTTCCCTCGCCTCGCTCATGGGCATCGGCCTGTTCTGCGGGGCGATGGGCAAGTCCGCCCAATTCCCGCTGCACGTCTGGCTGCCCGATGCGATGGCCGGCCCGACGCCCGTCTCCGCGCTGATCCACGCCGCGACCATGGTCGCCGCCGGCGTCTATCTCGTCGCGCGAATTTTTCGCCTGCTCACACCCGACGCGCAGATGTTCGTCGCGGTCATAGGTTGCATCACGCTGACGATCACCGCGCTCATCGCCATCGTCCAGACCGACATCAAGAAGGTGCTGGCGTACTCCACGCTCAGCCAACTCGGCTACATGATCTTCGCCATGGGCGTCGGCGCCTGGATCGCGGCCCTCTTCCATCTGATGACCCACGCCTTCTTCAAGGCCATGCTTTTCCTCGGCTCGGGTCAGGTCATCGAAGGCTGCCACCACGAGCAGGACATCCGCAAGATGGGCGGCCTGCGAAAGAAGATGCCGGTGACGTGCTGGACGTTTTTCATCGGCGTGCTGGCCATCGCGGGGTTTGGCATTCCTGGGACTCATTACGGTCTGGGCGGCTTTTTCAGCAAGGATGAAATCCTCGCCGTCGCATACGAACGGGCGTTTAACCTCCCGAAATTGAAGGGCACCGACGCAGCCTCCGACGATGCAGGCGAACATGCGGAGGCGAATAGCGAAAGAGGAGGTCCGGTTCAACTTGCCTCAGCAATGGAGGCAAAGAATTCGCTATTCGCTATTCGCTATTCGCAATTAGCGATGAGCGATTCACCACACGGCGGCGAACCCGCCCGTCACGGCGAAGATCACGCGACGGGCACCGCCGAGAAACTTTCCATCGCCGCGACGCTTCGCATCCTGCCGAAGTGGATGTTCTGGCTGCCGATCATCATCGCCTACATCACGCCGTTCTACATGATGCGAGTCTGGTGGCTGACGTTCTGCGGCAAACCCCGCGATCATCATGTGTACGATCACGCTCATGAGAATTGGAAGATGTTCATGCCGCTGGTCGTTCTGGCAGTCGGTACGTTCTTTTGCAGCTACTCGACGTTCCGCCCGCTGATCCATGACGCGGCCAAGACCGCGACCAATGCTTCAGCAATCGTCGCTATTGACGGCGTGGCGCACGGCTTCCATGACGCGCCGGCGATGCTGACGGTTACGCATTCCGAGGACCCGAAGGTCGATCCGCATAAAGCACTGGTCCCCATCGTCGGCTTTTCATGGTTGATCGGCATGGGTCTGGCAGTGGTTATTTACAACGGTGGCCTCGCAACAGCCGAGCGGCTCAAGCGCGCATTCGGTCCTCTGCACACGGCGCTCGAAAACAAGCTTTACTTCGACCACGTCTATGACGGCGTCCTGGTAGGCGGAACGGTCCTCGTCGGCTATATCGCCGGCCTCTTTGACAAGATCGTGATCGACGGATTGGTCAACGGCGTCGCGGCGGTGACGCGCGTCTTCGGCGTCTTCACCGGACGGCAGCTCGACATGCCGGTTCAGCGCGGCGACATCGGCCTCGTGGACGCCGTGGCGAACGGTCTGGCCGAGGCGATGCTCGACATCGGCACGCAGATTCGCCGGCCGCAGAACGGTCGGATACGAAATTACGTCCTCTGCGTGGCGGGCGCGGCGGCCATCGCCCTATTGGCCGTGCTCTTTCACGACCGCCTCGCCGGCGGATTCGATTGGCTGAAGACAAAGACGATGACGGTAGCGCAGAAATAAATGATGAAGTACAAATGACGAATTACGAAAACCATGGCGTGGAATGCGCAAGTAAGAGCGGGGAATCCCCTTTTGTCATTCGTAATTTGTAATTCGTAATTGGAGCTATCTCGTGGAACACATTCTTAACTGGCTCATCTTCCTCCCGACGATCGGCGCGATCTTCGTCCTGGCCGCGCCCGCGCGACAGGCCCGGGTCATCACCTGGGTCTTCACCTTCGCCGTCTTTCTCCTGTCCTGCATGATGTTCGGCCCGTTCATCCACGGCGGTTTCGGCGGCTCCTATGGCGCCAACATGCAATTCGTCTCGAAGATGGCGTGGATTCACGTCGGCAACTTCGAGATCAACTACCACGTCGGCATCGACGGCCTCTCCTTCCCGCTCATCATCCTGACGACGCTGATCACCTGGCTCTCCGCTTGGGCAAGCTGGAACTTCGATCACTGGAACGTCAACCGCGGGGCCAAGGGCTTTTTCGCCCTCTTCCTCATCCTCGAAACCGGCGTGCTCGGCACCTTCGCGGCGATCGATTTCTTCCTCTTCTACATCTTCTGGGAAGTGATGCTCCTGCCCATGTACTTCCTCATCGGCGTCTGGGGCGGCCCGCGCAAGGAATACGCCGCGATCAAGTTTTTCATCTACACCCTCGCAGGCTCGGTGCTCATGCTCGTCGCGCTCTTGGCCATGTACTACACCAGTGTCGATGCAATGGGGGGTAAGGCCGGCACATTCAACCTCATCGAATACGCCACAAATCCTGCGATTCACGAAATGTTTAACAGCCCGAGCCAAATGTTCCTCCGCTGGAACTTCGGCCAGGCGATGTTCGTGATGCTCTTCATCGGTTTCATGATCAAAGTCCCGCTTTTCCCGTTCCATACGTGGTTGCCTGACGCGCACGTCGAAGCGCCCACGCCGATCTCGATGATCCTGGCGGGCATTCTGCTGAAGCTCGGTGCCTACGGTTTCTTGAGAGTGTGTTATCCGATCTTCCCGGCAGCCGCATCGTCGCTGGCCTATGTCGTCGCCTGCCTCGGCCTAATCAATATTATCTACGGCGCTTTCTGCTGCCTGGCGCAGACGGACTTCAAGCGGCTCGTCGCCTACAGCTCCATCAGTCACATGGGCTATGTCGTGCTCGGGATTGCGATCATGACGGACGTCGGTTTTCAAGGGGCGATGTTCCAAATCTTGGCCCACGGCATCTCCAGCCCGATGTGCTTCTTCCTCGTCGGAGTTATCTATGACCGGGCGCACCATCGCGACCTGAATCGCTTCGGCGGATTGTGGTTGGCGATGCCGCGCTACGGCTCTCTGGCGACGCTCGGCTTCTTCGCCTCGTTGGGTCTGCCGGCGCTCTGCGGCTTCATCGGTGAGTTCTGGGTGCTGATCGGCACGTTCAACGCCGGCTTCTCCTGGGCGAAG
>CAYMXF010000279.1:0-4768 GCA_964393935.1 uncultured Planctomycetaceae bacterium | reverse complement strand
CATGCGGCCGCAAGCCACAAATGGGATCGCGACCCTTGGCTGCTCAATGCGCCAGGAGGTGTCGTCGATCTTCGCACTGGCAATCTGTTGCCGCACGACCGGGCACTCGCCATGACCAAGATGGCGACCGCGAGCCCAAATGGGGACTGCCCAACCTGGCGGCAATTCCTCGCGACAGTCACCGCGAGCGATGCCGAACTGCAAGCCTATCTCCGCCGTGTCGTTGGCTACGGCCTTACCGGCGCCACCACCGAGCACGCGCTGTTTTTCCTCTATGGCACGGGCGCCAACGGCAAGTCGGTCTTCGTCAACGTGGTTTCGACGATCCTCGGCGATTACGCCACCACGGCTCCCATCGACATGTTCATGGCGGCGATGGGGCAGCGACACCCGACCGACATGGCGGGTCTCCGCGGCGCGCGCCTGGTGGCCGCGATCGAAACGGAGCCGGGGCGGCGCTGGGCCGAGAGCAAGCTCAAAGCGCTGACCGGCGGCGACCGGATCACCGCGCGCTTCATGCGGCAAGATTTTTTCGAGTTCACGCCGCAGTTCAAGCTTGTCATCGCCGGCAACCACAAGCCCGCCATCCGCAACATCGACGAGGCCATGCGCCGGCGCTTCCACATGGTCCCGTTCACCGTGACCATTCCCTTGGCCCAACGCGACAAGACCTTGACCGACCGGCTGCTGGCGGAGCGCGACGGCATCCTCGCCTGGGCGGTCGAGGGTTGCCTCGAATGGCAGCGCGTTGGTCTCAACCCGCCGCGTGCCGTGCTCGCGGCGACCGAGGAGTATTTCGACGACGAGGACACGATCGGCCGGTGGATCGCGGAGACTTGCGTGAAAGGACCGGCCTGCACAGAACTGGTCTCGACGCTCTTCAACGCGTGGAAAACCTGGGCAGAGGCGGCCGGCGAGCATTTCGACTCGATCCGGAGCTTCTCGCAGAACCTCGCAGCGCGCGGCTTCGACAAATGGCGCGAGCCGGTGAGTACCCAGAGAGGGTTCCGGGGCATCGCTCTGAAGACGGGCAGCCGGTCGACCCCCGACATGGGAGTTTGACTATGACGCAGCGCGCAGAATTGCGAAGGACCGAGCCCCTGACAGATCTGACAGACCGATCGGTTATCGGCGTCACGCGCGCGCGCGTGTGACGGTGGAGACGAAGTCATCCGTCAGATCTGTCAGGGCCGAGAGAAATCCGCCAGCATAAGGGGGAATGAAATGAACAACACGAGATGGACGCCAAGCCTGGTCGAGGAGTGGCTCGCCGACGCAGCGGACGTACTGAAGCGGCTGCCGGAGGTGCGAGTGCAAGGCTACTACTCGCTCTGGCCGCAGATCGCCCACGAGTTCGCCGACCTTGTTGGGAAGGAGCCGCCCCTTCTCAAACGTCCGCCTCCGTCGCCCGCCGCCATCAGCCGGATGGAGGAGACGCTCGGCTGGTTGGCATGGTTACAGCCGATCGATGCCAAGATCGTCTGGCTGCGGGCCTCCGGCAAACGGTGGAAGACGATCTGCGGGATAGTCGGCTTGCAGCGGGCTGCTGCGCACCAGCATTGGCTCTACGCGCTCTGCATCATCGCGCGGCGGCTTAACGGGCGTCGGTTGTCGCGCTTTGCTTCGAAGTGGCGCGTGATTGCAGAGACCCGAGCGGAGAACGGCTGCGGACGTTAGAGAATCGTGTTTGGCAGACAGTTTTCGCTCAGACAGAAACCGCCGAAAACCCTACGTTGGCGGCTATCCTCGGGAGCGGTGCGTGCGGAACGCGGGCGCCGCGTACGAATCTCCCGCAAGGCGGGGTCGGCCGCGAAGACGCGACCGATGAACAAAGTGCAACCCCGCCGACCTGATGCCAGACCGGCGGGGCCGTCATCGATAGCTTGGTTAGTCTGCGATCCGGTAGACCCGTCCGCGCCCCTCGACCTTTTTCGAGATGACGGCGAGGCCGAGCTTCTTCTTGAGGGCGCCCGCGATGGCGCCGCGCACGGTGTGCGGCTGCCAGCCGAAGGCCTTGATGATTTCCTCGATGCTGGCCCCCTTGGCTCGCTTCAGCATGGCGATCAGCTGCGCCTGCTTGCTATCGGTGCGCGTCGTGCGCGGCGTCCGCGTTTTGGAACGTCCCTTGTCGCGCTTGGCCTTCTTCAGGTTGGCGCCGCCTCGTTTGGCCTTGGTGCGGCCAGTACGCTTGCCCTTCCTGGCGGTCGGTGTGGCGTCACTCACCGTGGCGGGCGCGCCGGTCTCGGCATCGATGCCGAGCACCTCGAAGGCGGTATCCGTGGCGCGCAGCGTCAGCGGACGGCCGTCGTCATCGTGACGCCAGAGCGTGTCGTCGGCCCGGCCCGAGATCTCTTCGAGAAGGCCCTTGGCGACAAGGCTCTTGAGCACGTTGCCGGCGGCATTACCCTTGAGCTTCAAGGTGACCGGGTAGACGCAGCGGTCGGAACGCTGGCACGCGGCGGATAGGACGACGAGTTGGGAATCGGAAAGTTTCGGCATGGTGGCGGCTCCTTCGGTAGTCGAGCCGCGACCATCGCGACCCTACTACGACCCCGAGCCCCACCGGGCATGACCCGGACGGGGCGCGCTTGGGGAGCCGAGCAATCAATCGGTGGTTTCGCGGAGAATCTCGAAATGGGTGACGAAGCCCGCCAGGTAGGGCAGCCCGCGCGGGATCTCGGTTTCGCGCGCCGTCCGGCGGCTGATCGTCCAGTCCATCCACCGAGTCACGGCGGCATTGATCGCGGGCTCAAGGGCCAACCCGGTGAACAAGCCGTTGGCGACGTCGTCCGCGAAGTGGCGCCCGTGGCGGCTATCGAGGAAGTCGCAGACCGCGGTTTCAGGGCAGCCGGTGGCCCTGCCGACCGACTTCATCGCCGAGGCCCAAGCCTCCTCCGGTTTGGCGTGGTGGCGGATGGTGCCGAAGAAGCCCCATTCGCGATTGGCGGTCAGAAGCGTGGTTTGCATCGCAATCTCCATCGTTCGTGACGCCATTAACGCTCTGATCGCGGCCCGAGCCAAGCGCATAAGCGGATAATCAAATTGCGTTATTGAGGCACGATCGATCATGGGATTATCGATTCGTGCCTACGCGCGACGCTGTTGCAGCGGTGCCGAAGTGGCGAGCTTCAGCGCGCGCGCAACGCAGATCGTTTGATGCCGGTTCACCCGCCGATCCACCGCCCGTCCGGTTGGCGTCCCTACGTTCGCGCGCCGCAGGACGACAGCGAGAAATTCTACAACACCCAGGAATGGCGACAGCTCCGCGAGTTGGTGAAGCGGCGTGATCGATATCGCTGCGTGCAATGCGGCGCTGGTGGTCGGCTGATTGTCGATCACATCGTTCCGCGACGCGAGGGCGGCGCCGATCACCCGAATAATCTCAGGTTGCTATGCGCGTCATGCGACAACCGACGCCATACCGAGAAGGGTGGCGGAACCGGGTAGGGGGATTCGAATCCCTGGGGCACGGGGAGCGCAAGCGGGTCGGGCCTCAGCGTATGCGTTGCCAGATTGAAACTAGGGGGGGGTCCGTCTGCGCCCGGGCGGCCGGTGTTGGGCCGTGCGGCGCTCGGCGGGCCGGTGTTCGCGACATAGAGGCTTGGGCGTGCGTGCGGGCAAAAAACTGGCGAGTGAGAGGCGTCCTTGGTGAGCAACAACATTGCTGACGACCGTCTGAAGGTCGAATACAGGCCAATCGGCGCGTTGCTGCCGTACGCGCGGAATGCGCGCGTCCACAGCGAGGCGCAAATCGCCCAGATTGCGGCGAGCATTCGCGAGTTCGGGTGGACGAACCCGATCCTGGTCGATGGGGCGAACGGCGTCATTGCCGGGCACGGTCGGCTGCTAGCGGCCAAGGCGCTCGGGCTGGCCGAGGTGCCGGTGATCGAGTTGGCTGGGATGACGGAGGCGCAGAAGCGCGCTTACGTGATCGCCGACAACAAGCTGGCGCTGAACGCCGGCTGGAGCGAGGAACTGCTGCGGCTCGAGTTGGGAGAACTCAAAGAACTTGGTGCGGATCTGGGATTGATCGGCTTCGACGGCGACGAACTCAAGGTGCTATTCGCGCCAGCGGTGAGTGCCGGCCTGACCGACCCCGACGCGGTGCCGGAGGTGCCCGTCGAGCCGGTTACGCGGCCGGGGGATGTGTGGCTGCTCGGGCATCACCGCCTGCTATGTGGCGACGCGACGGTCGCAAGCGACGTCGAACGCGTCCTCGGCGGGCTCGTGCCGCAGCTCATGGTCACCGATCCGCCCTATGGTGTCGACTATGACCCAACCTGGCGGCATGCGGCCGGGCTCAACACCTCGAAGCGCGTTGGCAGGGTCGAAAACGATCAACGGGCTGACTGGCGGCAGGCGTGGATGTTGTTTCCCGGGGCGGTCGTTTATGTGTGGCACGGCGCGCTGCACGCGATGACCGTCGCGGACTCGCTCATGGCGTGCGGCTTCGAAATCCGGTCGCAGATCATATGGGCAAAGGAACGGCTGGTCATCGGCCGCGGGCATTATCACTGGCAACACGAACCATGCTGGTATGCGGTCCGTCAGGGCCGGACGGCCACCTGGACCGGTGACCGGACGCAGACAACGCTGTGGACCATCTCGAGCAGACATCAAGACACCGATACCGTCCATGGCACGCAAAAGCCGGTTGAGTGCATGCGCCGACCGATCGAAAACAACAGCACGCCGGGCGATGCGGTCTATGACCCATTCCTCGGCAGCGGCACCACGCTGATTGCGGCCGAGATGACTCGGCGGATCT